>JBAXVT010000095.1:0-1511 GCA_037128715.1 Actinomycetes bacterium | reverse complement strand
GTATATACCGGGGTGTTTTACCTTCCCAGCTACATCTATGACCACAACCGCGGGTGGAAGTGGGGGCAGAGAGTAGGTAGGTAGCGGAGAGATGGTTGGGGTTGGAGTCGCAGCGGCATTGCCATGGGCGAGCGAGAAAAAGATTGCACCGACTGCGAGGGCTAGCGCCAAGACCAAGTAAATGGCTCGACGTTGCAAATCGCTAAATTGTGGAAATTCGAACATGGCGCAAGGCTAGGGAGAACCCCGCACCATTTAACTCCAAGAATATTGCGCTGTGGATTAGATAACTATGTTGACGAGCTTAGGAGCCACCGTGATGATCTTCTTGATCATCGCGCCCGCAATCTCAGCCTTGATCAACGGGTTATCCAGAGCTAACTGCTCTAAATCTGCCTGTGAAATATTTGGAGATACTTCAATGCGCTCTTTGATCTTGCCACTGATCTGCAAGACGGCGGTGACATTGTCAGCACCTAAGAGCGACTCATCAATGGTTGGCCAGCCGGCGAGTGCGACCGCAGGCTTATGACCTAGACGTTCCCACATATCTTCTGCCGTATATGGGGCAACAAGTGAAAGCGCGATAGCAATCGCTTCGGCGGCTTCGCGGACAGCGGGATCTCCCCCGCCGCACCCAGAATCAATTGCCTTACGCGTCGCGTTGACCAGTTCCATCACACGAGCAACTGCGACGTTGAAGCGGAATGACTCGACAGCAAATGAGATATCGAACAGACTCTTTGCAGTTACTTTGCGCAGCGAGATATCGCCGGTTGCGAAATCAACCCCAGGCTGGCTGGTTACGTCACCAGAAATACGCCAGGCGCGATTGAGGAACTTGAAGGAGCCATTGGGAGATACATCGGCCCAGTCAATGTCATCCTCGGGCGGTCCAGCGAATACCAAAGAAAGACGGATCGCATCCACGCCATGTGTTGCAAGTTCATCGGAAAGTCGCACCAGATTGCCGCGCGACTTAGACATCGCCGACCCATCCATCTGCACCATGCCCTGATTGAGCAAGCGGGTGAATGGCTCTTCAAAATCTAAATGTCCTAGATCGTGAAGGACCTTGGTGAAGAAGCGGGAATATAGAAGGTGCAAGATCGCGTGTGTGACGCCACCGACATATTGATCGACCGGCAACCACTTCTTGACCTCTTCGGTGTCGAAGGCACGATCGTCAAATTGCACGCTGGTATAACGCAAGTAATACCAGCTGGAATCGAAGAAGGTATCCATCGTGTCAGCATCGCGTTTGGCGGCGCCGCCGCACTTTGGACAAGGAACGTTGACCCAATTCTCAAGTGCGCCGAGTGGAGATGAGCCCTTTGGCTTGAGATCTAATCCGGTGGCCTCTGGAAGCGCCACGGGGAGTTGATCCTCGGGAACCGGAACTTCACCGCATGTTGGGCAATGAATAATAGGAATAGGTGTTCCCCAGAAGCGTTGACGTGAGATCAGCCAGTCGCGCAGGCGATAGTTCTTGGCAGACTTACCGAGATTCT
>JBAXVT010000094.1:0-1593 GCA_037128715.1 Actinomycetes bacterium | reverse complement strand
AAGACAGACATATCTACTTCTTGGTTTTTTCGCGATTAATCTTCAGGAGTGGAATCGTAGAAACTCGTTCCTGGATTTGGTGAGCAATTGCGTCAACGCTCTGTGTTGCATCAACGACAAAATAGCGATCGGGATCAATATTTGCCAGGTTAAGAAATTCGCGGCGCACCCTCTCGTGAAAGGCAAGGGGTTCTTGCTCTAGCCGGTCGACGCTATCGAGTCTGCTTAAACCAATCTCAGCGGGAAGGTCCATAATGAAGGTCAGGGTGGGGGTGAGGGATTCAGTGGCCCAGCGCGAAATTCGGGCGACTTCGTTTGGTTGCAAAATCCGACCAGCTCCTTGATAAGCGATCGATGAATCCAAATATCTATCTGTAATTACGATATCGCCACGCGTAAGAGCAGGCTCGATGAGCGAGTAGACATGATTGGCGCGATCAGCCGCATATAAAAGCGCTTCCGCGCGCGGAGATATAGCGCCGGTCTTTGGGTCGAGCAAAATCTTGCGCAGTTGCTTGCCTAAAACAGTTCCACCAGGTTCTCTGGTAACGACCACAGTTTCACCAACGCTCATCAAATATTTTTTGAGCATCTCAGCTTGGGTAGATTTTCCAGAGCCTTCTCCGCCTTCAAAGGCAATAAAAATGCCTTTATGAGCCAGTCCGGTAATCCCACCCAATTCACCACGGAAGGCGGCCATAATGTCGGAGAAGAAAGAGACATTAGGTCGGTCTTTCATGCGCTTATATGAGAATATTCCAACCACCAAACCAATAACCCCAGATCCAAACATGGTGAATGCAGCACCGCTATAACGCAGATGAACATTGTTTACAGTGAATTGATGGCGGCCAATGGATGCGGCAATAACAGGAGCGATAGCTAGAACGAGAACCAGAGAAACTCGAATGAGTGATTGCACGAAGGCGAAAATGCGCCCACGAACTTCATCTTCAACTTCCATGCCGAGCATTGTGAATCCAGTAACCCACGACAAGCCTGCAAATGCCCCGAGGAAGATGGTCATCAAAATTGCGAGTACCAAGTTTGAGACCAGCGATAGCACAATCAGGAATGCCGATGAGATAGTAAGTGAAATTCCAAAGATGCGGCGTCTGGAGAACTGACCAAATATTTTGGGTCCAAGCCAAATTCCCAAAGCCAATCCTGTAAAGACCGAGCCAAAGAGAATTCCATATGCGGCATCTCCGGCGTTGAGGTCACCTACAAAGGTTCGAGCGAGGCCGATCACAGCGCCTGCAGCGAAGAAAGCACCGAGCATTCCCAGAATTAATCCGCTGATCACCTTCGATTGCGATACGAATTTAAATCCGTCGATGAGCGACTTTCCAATATTGTCATTTACTGCGCTCTTTGAAGCAGCACCCTTCGGAATTGATTGCAATTGAAAAACTACCCACGCTGTATATAAGAATGAAATTGCGTCGATATAGAGCGCAAGGTCCGCGGTAGACGCATACCGTGGATTGGAAATTGAGGTAAGAGTTGCTGCGATGCCAGCCAAGATGGCGAACATCAGCGCAGCGACAGGAGCGCTGCCATAGCTTGCTAACAGCGTCATCTGATTTGCAG
>JBAXVT010000093.1:0-1651 GCA_037128715.1 Actinomycetes bacterium | reverse complement strand
CTCGTAAAATGCGTCTTCGCTACCGAAACCCTCGCCCTAGGAATTAACATGCCAGCTCGAACCGTTGTGCTTGAGAAATTGGTGAAATGGAATGGCGAAGCCCATGTTGCGATCTCACCCGGAGAGTTCACGCAGTTAACCGGCCGCGCTGGGCGTCGGGGGATTGACGTTGAAGGCAACGCCGTCATTTTGTGGAGCAAAGAGATTGATTCGGGCTCCGTCGCGGGTCTGGCTTCCACACGTACATATCCTCTGAAGAGTAGTTTCAAGCCAACCTACAACATGACCATAAACTTGATATCACGTTTTGGAAGTGTCAGTGCGCGAGAGTCCTTGGAATCATCTTTTGCACAGTATCAAGCCGATAAGGCGGTCGTAGGACTCGCACGACAAATTAAGAGAAATCACGGCGCCATCTCAGAGTTGCGCGAGACGATGATCTGTCATGCCGGTGATTTTGAGGAGTACGCGGAGATTCGCTCGGAGATTAAGACCATAGAGAAATCTTTCGCAAAACTTACCAAGGCCAAGAGAGTGCTGGCCGAAGATGAACTTATTGCTGCCCGTAAGGCGCTGCGAACTCATCCCTGTCATTCGTGCGGAGATAGGGAATCACATTCACGTATTGCTGAAAGAGTTGATCGCTTGGTCCGCGAAACTCGCGGCCTAGAAGAGCGTGTTAGCACTCGCACCGATCTGATTGCAAAGCGCTTTGATAAGGTCCAAATTATGTTGGAGCGTTCTGGATATCTCAAGAACGGATTGATAACCGAGTGGGGCACACTGCTCGCGAAGATTTACGGAGAGACCGATCTGCTGATCGCCGAACTTATTAAGCGGGGAAGTTTCGATACTCTCGACGGACCCGAGATGGTCTCCGTTCTCTCTGCCCTGGTATTTGAGGCGAGGCGAGATGAGTCTCCCAAGATACCTAGGGGAGCGGTAGAAGAATCCCTCAACGACCTTATCCACCAATGGTCACTCATCCACAGCAATGAGATCGAAATAGGACTGGAACCGATGCGCGAACCGGATTTGGCCTTCTGTTGGGTTTCTTATCGTTGGGCGAGTGGTCATTCCCTCGGTGCGATACTTAAGGGAACTGAGTTAACTGTCGGGGATTTTGTGCGATCCATGAAACAAATTATTGATTTGTTACGTCAAATTGGTAATGCTTCTCCGCATCTAGCGCAGACGGTAGAGAATGCGCTAAAACGTATCGACCGGGGAATTGTTTCTTATGCGGGAATTGTCGGATGACTCTATTACTTCTGGATAGCGCTTCGCTCTGGTACCGAGCCTTCTTTGGTATGCCAGATACTCTCTTGTCGCCCAGCGGTGAACCCGTTAATGCCATCAAGGGTTTTCTCGACATGTCTGCTCGACTTATCAATCAATACCAACCTTCCCGGTTGGTGGCTTGTTTAGAGGGAGATTGGCGCCCTAGCTGGCGCGTGGAACTCTTTCCAGGGTACAAAGCCAATCGAGTGGATGAGAGTGGCGAAGAGGAAGAGCCCGACACATTAGGCCCGCAGATACCGATTCTTTTAGATATTTTGGAGGCCTTCGGTATCCCCATGGTTGGGGTGGATGACTACGAAGCCGATGACATCATGGCCACATTTAGCGTGAAAGAACGGGGACCTACCTT
>JBAXVT010000092.1:0-1672 GCA_037128715.1 Actinomycetes bacterium | reverse complement strand
GGGGACGCCGATTTATCGAAGAGCAACTGCAGCGCATCGCCGATGGGTTAGAGCCTTTAAATATTATTGAAGTTTAATCCGATAGATATCGCTGCATCTCGTTAGCGATAATTTCTTCACCTGGAATACCCGAAATAAAGAGATCCTCGACAATTCTGATGCGATCCTCTTGGGATTTATTCTGACTAATTTTTGATTTCGCTTCAACCTTATTCACATGAAGAATGACAGCGATAATTCCTTTGAGTTGCAGTTCAAAATAGTGCGGATCAGATTCATCTGCAGCCCAAGGTACCTCTCGGTTCACTTCATGGTGCGCCGTTAAATTTGTGACTATCTGACGGAGCAACTCGACATCTTCACTCACTTCAACTGTTCCGCTTAAATGCACCGATTGATAATTCCACGTTGGTACGACCTTGTGATCGGTAACTTTATTGCTGTAGTTGCTCGGCGATATATAGGCCTGTCCTCCATGCAAAATTGCTAACCCTTGAGCACTAGGTGTAATTGTCTTCCACTGCTGATTACCGCGCGCCATATGCATAATGAGGCGGCCATAACTTTCGTTAATGGGATCAACGCCTTCCCAGATCATTGGCATCAGCGTTGATACCGGAAGCCCGTCGGGATTTACAGTAACTAAATCTGCTGCTCTCACAGATGCTACAAAGCGTTGAATTTCATCCCAATCTTCGACTCTATTCAGGGGTGGGATGTACATGCGATTAGTATCTCATTACACCTACAATTCCCACATGGAAGATGTCTTAAAGAACGCCTCCGTTAAACGGATTACCGCGGAAATGCATGAGCGGGGTATCAACGGCGAGGTAACAATCTTGAGCGAGAGCGCCAGATCTGCTGCAGAAGCCGCGGCGGCGCTCGGCATTGAAGTCGGTCAGATCGCCTCTTCAATCGTCTTTAAACTTCCGGATGGTCGCCCATTGCTCGTCATCACCTCGGGGGCACACCGCGTCGATACTGCCCTCGTTGCTGCAAACCTGGGGGTGGAGAAACTCCACCGCGCCGATGCCGACTTTGTGAAATCTGCTTCCGGTATCAGCATCGGCGGTGTCAGTCCATTTGGATGGCAGCATGATGGATCGCTGGCCAACCCAGAACCAGTTGTACTGATAGATCGCGCCTTGGCTGCCTTTGATGTGGTCTGGGCAGCTGCTGGACACCCACACGCTGTCTTCCCTACAACCTATGAAGAACTTATAAAATCTACCAATGCACAACCAATGAAAGTTGGAGATTAAACAATGAAGAAGCTACTGGCACCTCTTCTCTTATCCGTCTTAGTGCTGACGGGATGCGGAAGTTCGGTTCACGCGATTTTTAAGTTGCCTCTCTCCCCCGTCCCGCTAATAATGAATGTCGACACGACGATTCTGAGCCACTTAGTAGTTTCTGTCGCCACGGGAGCTTATTCAAAGCAAGCCACTAAAGATGGAGCGATCGCCCAATCAGTTCTCTATTACCTGCCGAGCAAAGGTGACAAAGTAATCTTCATGTCCATCTACGAATTTCCGGCCCAGAAATTTGACCGACTTACAAACCCCGCAGAACCTCCTCGTTACGGAACAGAGGTTCTACGAAACAATGGCTTCGTCTTTAGCGTTGCTGGACCACAAGACTCAATCTTTGACCCAAAGACGGCCGATGG
>JBAXVT010000091.1:0-1822 GCA_037128715.1 Actinomycetes bacterium | reverse complement strand
CTCTTACGCGCTGCTTGGATGGGGGCCAGTTGTGCTTGATATGCATCGTTGGCTGTGCGGAAGGCGGTGATGGCCGTCTGCCATGCTGCCCAATAATTCTTCATGGTGGTGTTCCAGTCGGACTGATACTTAGCCATGGCTGCGCGATAGTTAATGTCATTTGTTACGAGTGCGACTCGATACTGAGTCAATGCAATTTTGTAGGCAGCGAGTTGGGTTTGATATGTCGATGGACTGGTGGTTGGAGCTGGGGATTCATCAGCGAGTGCTGAAACGGTGGTTCCAATTAATAAGCCCGAGACCAACAGGGCTACCGCTACGATCTTCTTTGATTTCATTTTTCTTACTCCTTGAACGATTGGGCACGGTTGCCCTACAAGGAATATTCCACCGCTATCTTGTGGAAACTTTGTGAAAACTCATTGGGGTTCTTGTGGGATTACAACTACCTTATTGCTCAAAACTCCCAGACCTTCGACCGATATTTCGACTATATCTCCCTCTTGCAGCGAAACATCTATCGAGGGAACTATTCCGGTACCGGTAGAGAGAATCGCACCATAGGGAAAGCTCTGACAGCGAAAAAGATATGAAACTAGATCATCTAGCGTTCGATTGAGCGCGCCTAAGGAGGTCTGCGCCTGCCAAACCTGTACTCCTAATCTAATTATTTGGGCCGAGATAGTCATGCGGGCGGCGGGGGGAACTAGCCAACTCGGCGTTATGTCAGGGCCGAGAGAAGTTGAGCCGAGATAGATCTTCGCCTGTGACAAGTAGAGCGGGTTGTCACCCTCAATAGAACGAGCGGTGACATCGTTGCAGATTGAATAACCGATGATTTCTTGATACCTATTTATATAGATTGCGATCTCAGGCTCGGGTACCGAGGCGGGAGAGTCATAACGAATTCCAATTGCTTGGTCTGTTGTATTTGTCCGAGAAGCAGTGCTTTTAAAGAAGAGCTCTGGACGATCGGCTTCATACACTCGCTGATATACGTCGGGAACCCCACTCTCCTCTTTTCGTGCATCTCGTGAGCGCAGATAAGTGACGCCCGCTCCCCACAGTTCTATCTCAGGTGAGATCGGCGCCACAGGCTCCCCTGTAACTATTTCACCACGCTGAACCAATCGATCTTTGATCTCAGAGATTCTCAGTTGGTGTAGGTCAGTCAAGGAAAGGATTCCGGGGATTGCGTAATGAACGCCCCGATCCAGAATTACCAATTGATGTGAATGTTTCTGGGTTTTAAGCGCTGCTAATTTCACCTTTAAATTGTACATACTGACCCTTCCCACGAGGAAGAGAGTTTTGATTAGAATGTCCAATTAGGTAGTTAAGAAGGTCTAAAAAGGAGAGTCATGGAGAATGTAGAAGCTTTCAATAACCATTTACCAGTCAAGGTTCGCTTTGGTGAAGGTAAAGCTCTGACTCTTCCCGATGTTCTCCTGGAAGCGGGGGCGAGCAAGGTTTTCTTGATGGTCGATGAAGGTATCGAGAAGTTCAATCCAGCAGCGAAAGCCTGTATAGATAAATTACTCACCCACTCTGAATTCTCTGTAACCACCTTCGAGAAGCCAGGCGGAGAACCTACGATCGATATGGTCGACGACGCTACGAAGGCACTGGTTGCTTCGGGGGCACAGGCCATCATCGCACTTGGTGGAGGATCTATCATCGACACCGCAAAGGCTGCACGACTCTGCGCCCAACTCGGTGTAACTTTCCGCGAATTTCAATCTCGCAAGGCCGAGTATCCAGTTCCAACTGTTGCGCTGATTGCTATGCCAACTTCTGCAGGCACCGGTTCTGAGGTATCTGG
>JBAXVT010000090.1:0-1832 GCA_037128715.1 Actinomycetes bacterium | reverse complement strand
GACTTTCGATCCACTCCAAGCATGGTGGGCGCAAAGGCGAGAATTACGAAGGTAAGTGCATCAATGACGAAAGGTGTCTTGTAGCCGGTCTGTGATACCAGAACCCCGCCAAAGGCTGGGGCCGCCAGACCCGCCAAGGCGTACAGCGTCTGCGCAAATCCCATCTGCTTGGTGAAATCTTCGGGCGCCACCAAGGTCGGCATGAGCGCCATAAATGCGGGATTTTCGATCGCTCCACAGGAGCTAGAGAGAAAGACGGTGATCGTAATCAAGACCATATTGTGTTGATAGATCAGCGAGATGATCAGTGCGGCCTGTAGCGCGGAGGTAAAAGGGATAATCTGCTTGGTACTAAAACGATCGGCAATCCAGCCAGCGATCGGAACCATCGCAATCATCGATACCGTTCCTGCGGCAAGCAAGATGCTGACAAAGGTGGCCCCGTGTCCACGCTCGCGCAGAATCAGCGCAAAGACGGTGAGTTCGCTCCCCAACATCGAGAGCGCTCTAAATCCTGCGACCGCTCGTGCCTTGCCCCACTGAGTAACTGCTGCATCGACCATCCTTGTAGGCTAAATGAAGAATCCCCGCATGTCACTAGAGGGCCCGCCCAGAAGATAAAGCGGCAATGGGTGGAAGGGAGTCTCAACTCTTCGTTAGACTTGAGTGTGCTTCCAGGACTCTTCGTTAAAACGCTGGCGATCTATGCCGCGGCAACTGCCGCTGGGCTAGGCGCGCCCAGTGCCACCGCGATCCCTGGCGAATCTCAGGTCCTTATCAATTGGGTAGCTCCCGCTCAAGCTATCAATGGCGTACTGATTGAAGAGAGCGTCGACTCGGGAACAACCTGGGCGACCGTTACTAAGTTGCCACCTACCTCCACGCATTTGCGGGTACAAGGTCTAACCGATGGAAAGAATTACTGGTTCCGGGTTAGTTGGATCTGGCCCGATAACTCGATTGGTATCCCTAGCGGCACCTTGGTGGCCATCCCTATAAACAACCCCGCGGCTCCTACTGGTCTGGTCGCCACCGCAAACGACACTCAAGTCGCACTCAGTTGGGATCAAGCCAGCGGAACATCGGTCACGGGTTATGAGGTCGAGCAATCTACCGATGGCGGAACGACCTGGAAGGTTATCGCTGCCAACACAGGCTCGGCGGCTTCGGGATATCTAGTTGATAAATTAACGGCTGGAACGACATATTCATATCGAATTCAAGCGCTGGCCTTCGGTGGGGGGAAGAGCGACTATTCCGACACTGCAGTAGTGAAAGTAGCCGCAGCGCCGACTGGTGCATTTGCGCTCAATTACCTTGTCAAAGGTACAAAAATTACCCTGAGCTGGGATACCCCGATCGACCTCACTGACATTACTAATTACGATGTCAACGTGTCGAGTGACGGCGGGATCAATTGGTTCACCGTTACAAAGACTCAGGGCGGAATCAATAAAGCGGTAGTTCCATACATTATCGGCGGAGCTACCTACCAAATTATTGCAAATTCTGCATCTGGATTGACGGCATCTTCTGCTGTGCAACTTGTGCAGACCAACGCGATCCCGGATCCGGCGACAACTGCAAAACTCAATCCCACCCCTGCCGCAACTGCGACTCCCAGTGATAGCGCATCCCCGACGCCTACTGATACTTCATCGCCAACTCCGAGCCCGACCGGATCTGCCGCAACGACCCCTGTAAAGAAGTCTTCGTTACCAATCATTCCCATCGCAGCAGGTTTGCTCGTGCTTCTCCTGGGAATTGGAATATTTGTCTCCTCGCGAAATAAAGATAGCCGTCGTCGGCCAAAGCGCAGACCTACGCCAAAG
>JBAXVT010000009.1:0-32175 GCA_037128715.1 Actinomycetes bacterium | reverse complement strand
CTTAGAGGCATCAGGATCTCCCAATGGTCACGGATTTGATGCAGTGAACGCAGCGAAGAAAGTTACCTACTACTCGCGAGATTTGGGTGGAGTTCGACTAATCGCGATGGATACGGTTAACCCATTTGGAGGTTGGCAGGGTTCTCTTGACCAAGAGCAATTCGCATGGCTAGAAGCGACCATTGCAGCGTCTGACCGCCTCGTGGTTCTTGCCTCGCATCATCCACTTGAGACAATTTTCAATGGCTACACAACGGGTGAATCTCGGGTGTGCAAGGACGAGCTGGAAGCGATGCTTGTCAGGTATCCGCAGGTGATTCTCTGGGTGGCAGGGCATGAGCACAGGCACCATGTCGAATGGGTGGGAAATCGCGCTGAAAATATTGGCTTCTGGCACGTCGAGACTTCTTCCCACATCGACTGGCCGCAGCAGAGCAAGACGATCGAAGTGGTGCGGGATTCAGCGGGGGATATTTTTATAGGGCTAACCACTATTGATCATGTGGGAGACATGGAATATTCAGGTGGAAAGAGTCCGGTCGAATTGGCTGGACTGTCGCGCTTATTGAGTGCAAATGTATGGCAGCGCCGACCAGAACTCGTAGGGAAAGATGGATTTATTTCCCATGAAGGCAAGCCTGAAGAGCGAAATGCCGTGCTACGAATTAATAAGCGTTAGCTAAATTACGCGGTAGGTTTAACAAAGATCGGGTTGGATTTAAAAGAGACATCTACCTTTGCGCCTGCGCCCAGCACCGCTGCATCTGAGCTTGGTACTTGAGCCACAATTCTGCTGCGATCTGGCAGATCGATGGTGAGGCGGCAAGCAGCGCCAAGGAAACTAGCCGCAAAGACCCGACCAGTTCCAGCGGAATTGGGAGTTATCTTGAGTGTCTCAGGACGTACTAACGCAATTCCCGCACCTTCTGTGATTGAACCAGGGAGCGTTGGAACTTTGACTCCCAGAATATCAATGGAGCCATTTGAAACGACGCCCTGAATGTGATTTGTAAGTCCTACGAATTCAGCCACGAAGGCGGTGGCAGGGCGATCGTAGAGTTCTGCTGGCGCTGCGATTTGTTCCAGAACTCCATTTCGCATTACCCCCACGCGATCGGCAATTCCGAGCGCCTCTTCTTGGTCATGTGTAACAAAGACGGTGGTAGTTCCAACTTCAAGTTGAATCCGGCGAATCTCATCACGAAGCTGAGTTCTGACTTTGGCGTCCAGCGCAGATAGTGGTTCGTCCAGCAAGAGCACCTGAGGTGAAATCGCCAAGGCGCGCGCGAGAGCTATGCGTTGTTGTTGGCCGCCAGAGAGTTGGTGCGGAAAATGCTTGGCATGGGTCGAGAGACCCACGAGTTCCAGGAGCTCTTTGGAGCGAGCAGAGCGTAGATCGCTACTAGTTTTGTGCGCCTTTAGTGTTAATCCATATTCGATGTTTTCCAGGGCGCTCATGTGCGGGAAAAGGCTGTACGACTGAAAGACCATTCCCATATTGCGCTTATTAGACGCGAGGTAGGTGATGTCGACACCATCAACCACGATTTGGCCACGGTCCAGGTCCTGCAACCCGGCCAATGCGCGTAGCGCCGTCGTTTTACCACAGCCAGAAGGCCCAAGGAGCGCGACTAATTCGCCGGGGCCGATCTCAAGCGTCAAGCCAGCCAGTGCGTGGACATGACCAAATGACTTTGCGATGTCAATTAACTTAACCGACGCAGAGGCACCCTTGGTTATTGAGCTCACAGACTCTTCCTTTCGATCATGCGGTATCTGACTCCAACTCATTGTTCTTATGGTGCATTGATGTTGGTATTGCGACCAACAACAAGAAAACAAAGAGCAGAGAGGCTAAGGAAATCGCAACAGCGACGCCTCCATCTGCCTGGCCGACGAGAGCGATCTGTACTTGCATGGTCTGGAAGTTGAGCAGAGATGAAATGGTGTATTCACCTAGTACGAGTGCAATGGAAATGACCGCTCCCGACATAACGCCAGCGCGGATGGTAGGGAGGATAACTCCAAAGAGCATTTTGTATGTAGATGCACCAAGGGTTCGAGAAGCTTCCGCGAGAGTGTGGACATCTACTGAGTGCAGGGAGGCCGAAAGCGAGCGATAGGTGTAGGGGAGAATCAACATCGAGTAGACCGCCGCAAGAGTCAGCGGCGACTCCGAGATATGGATACTGATCCAACGGTAGATGCTCGCTATTCCTACGACGAGAACAATCCCGGGAATTGCAAGGGGGAGAAGACAGATGAGTTCGAGAGGTCGTCGCAATCGAGGTAATTTGAGGTGAACCCAAACTACGGTCGGAACAACCAAGAAGAAGATTAAGGCGATAACGATGCCAGCCAACTCTAAGGAGGTCATAATTGCAGCTATGAGATCGGGTTGGTGGAAGATAGCTCGCCAGGAACCAAGTCCACGTCCGCCACTAAATGTCTTCGTTGAGAAATTCAGCATCGCAACAATGGGAAGCAGCAAATAGAGCGCAACCAATACCAGAATTGTTCGGCGCCAAATCTGTACGCGACCCCCGGTCTTAGGCTTATTCATTGTTCCCACTTACTGACTTTGCGGCGAAGTAGGGTGTACAGGGTCATAACGAAGACTACGACTAGCACCATTCCCAGGGAGAGCGCTTTAGCAAGCGCGGGATTGTTCGATCCCGTTTCGCTAGAGAGCGCTGTGCTTATCCCCAAGGGAGTGATGATTGAACCTTGGCTGATCAAAGAGGCTGCTGTCGCGTATGCCGAAAATGCGTTGGCAAACAACAATAAGAAAGAGCCCAGGAATGAGGGGGTCAACACTGGAATGCCGATTCTGCGCCAATATTCAAGTGTTGATCCACCGAGGCCATCAGATGCTTCGCGCCACTGTGGTTTGAGATTATCGACTGTTGGCAGAAAGACTATAAACATCAAGGGAATTTGAAAGAAAGAGTAGACGATACATAAACCTGTTATTGAGTAGAGCCACGTTGGATGGCCAAAGAAAGAGTGTGGGGCAAATTTAAGGAAGAAGCTGGTAACCAATCCGTTGAAACCAAAGGTAGCTAGGAAAGCAAATGTGAGCATAACTCCGCCGAACTGTGCCAGCACCCCTGATGCCGAAAGAGAGATGCGACGCAGAATTCCATCCTTCTTCCCTGTTGCAATGGCCCATGCGAAGAGCGCGCCAATAACTGAACCAATCACCGAAGTGACCGCTGATACCTGGAGCGAATGTCTAAAGGCACTGAGGTGTGCCGGATTCTTAATGACGGATTTCAGTACGGAGAGCGAAAACTTGCCCGTGGAATCTTGAAAGGCGCCAGAGACGACGCTATAGGTAGGCCAGAGCAAAAAGACGGATGCCAAAATAAGAAATGGGATAACCCCTACATAGGCGGAATGTTTTCGCCAAAAACGAATACTGACCCCGCGTGCGGCGGAGTCAGTATTCGAGATTGTCATATCTTGAACCACTAGTTTCCTAGTTTTTCCTATCTAGTCCCTACTGCTGCAGCCCAGTTGGCGGCCAGATAATCACTGGCTGCCTTATCTTGGGCAGGGGTTGCAATTACAGGTGCTCCCTTAACTTCTGGAAGCGCTGCGAGTGCTGCCTTATTTACAGTTCCGTTCTTTACCATCCAGTCGAGAAGAACCGGACGAGATCCGCCCTTTAACCAAGCGTTCTGACCGGCTGGAGAGAATACATATTCCATCCATAGCCGGGCACATGCTGGGTGTGGAGCATAGAGATCGATTGCTTGGTTGTAATAAGCACCAACGAGTGCTCCAGCTGGGGCGAAGACGTTCCACTTCTTACCGCCAGCAGCAAACTTTGCAACGATTGCAGCTTGGTTGTAATCCCAGTCAAATACCACTGGAGTTTGACCCGATGCGATTGTTGCAGGAGATGGATCTACGTTGATGAAGTTTCCAGCTGTCGCCAACTTCTTGAACCAGGCAACACCTGCAGTGAGATCACCGGCAGTTCCGCCATTTGCGAGAGCAACCATACGTACACCATTGAGTCCCGCGTTTGCCTTCGTTGGATCACCGTTGAGAGCGACCTTGCCAGCAAAAGCTGCACCGAGTAGATCATCTAGCTTGGTGACTGTTCCTAGTGAAGCGTCATAACCCACGGCCATGATCCCGCCGTAATCCTTGGTGTACAAACCATTTGGTGCCTTGAATGAAGCAGGGATACTTGCCCAGTTTGCAACCTTGTAAGGTGAGAGCATATCCATGTTCGCATAGAGAACAGCCTGTCCTAGATCAAATACATCCGGAGCACGTGATGTTCCCTTAAGTTGGTTTGCAGCATTGATCTCATCTTGGCTTGATCCATTTGGATTAGCTTCGTTGATCTTTACCTTGTAAGCCTTCTTGAAGCCGGTGATGATTTCACCGTAGTTTGCCCAGTCGTGTGGATCAGCGATGATGTTCAAAGCGCCTTCCTTCTTACAGGCGGCCACTAAACCTTTCATTCCACCGAAATCTGCAGCAGATGTTGCGGCTGAAGCCTTGACTGCACCCTGCGCGGTTGTTGCAACGAACGCGGAGCCTGTCATGCCAACAGCTAGAACTAGCGCTGTAACTGAGCCGCTAAGTTTTTTCAACTTCACTATTTGCCTCCTATGTTTGGTTGACCTGCTTGTAGTACCTGCTTACTACACAAACAAGCACCCGATTAAGGTGCCTAACCTGATGACCCCTGCAACCCGGACAATTCAGATCCGCATTACCAGCGCCTTAAGGTCGGTTGAACGTTTCCCGAATACTAGGCGAGTTGAATATCGTTCGTCTAGGAATTGCGCGCCATTGGGAGTTCTTGTTTTAGCTCCCCGGGTGGGGTTGGTTCTCAGAGGTAGAGTTGGGAGCGTGAATTGAGTGGGACTCGTCCAGGGGGCTTGGGACCATAGATTGGTGGGACTTTTTCCCTTTTCAACCGTGTAAATTCCTCGTATGATAAAAACCCAAAATCAGGAGGTACCCGCTTTTGGCTATGGCACTTTTAAGATCGCCCTCGCGCTGGCCACAGTTACATCAATGCTTGCTATTTTCGCAGTCAGTGCGAATGCCACCAGTACGCCATCGCCCACTCCCGTAACTGCAGCGTGCAAGAAGACTTATACCGAAGTCGTTAACGCGGATAAGGTCTATATCGCTTTGCAATTTGGTGTTGTAGCTGCTGCCAAAGCTTACGTTGCATCGAATACTTTGACCAACAAGCTCTTGTATAACAACAGTTACGTGAAGGCCATACAGGCTGCGAATGCGGAACTCAACTTTGCGATCAAAAGTTCAAATTGCTATTCCGCAAAGAATATCGCTGGATATAAGGCGAATGTAAAGACGAACCTAACGCAGATAGCCAGTATTATTTCGGCGAACGTTAACGGGCAATTAGTCGGTGACCCGAAGAAGATGACAACATTCAAACCTGTCGGCCTGCTTAAATAGCCCATGAGTAAACTTTTGGAAGTCACGACAAATCATCGCGTAGGACATCTAGATCAGTTCAGGCTGTAGGAGCCCGACCAATGAGAAAATATTCGCGTAACGGCTTTAGCAGCCTAACTCTTTTCTTTGCCGCCATTGGACTCGTTGGCTGGATCGGATACCTGGCCATCTCACTGCCTAGTACCTACCGAGCTAATCATTGGAATATTGCGTGGATCGGCTTTGATATTGCCATGGTCGGCAACTTCCTTCTGACCAGTTGGGCGCTCTGGAAAAGGCGCCAAATAGCAATCCCCGCTGCCATGGTCACCGCGACGTTCTTGTTTATCGACGCCTGGTTTGATGTTGTTATGTCGAACCCGGGAGCGGATCTAGATTTGTCCATCACTCTGGCGCTTGTTAGTACCTTTGGGGCGGTGCAACTATTTCGCTTCAGTCGGAGGGCGATGCGGCAATCTATTCAAAACGCCTACGCCCAAGCCGGTAGAGAAATGACGAGCAATGCTCTTTGGAAGACCCCGCTAACGATCTTTGAGCAACAGATTACGATAAAGATTGAAAAGGAGATCTAACTCGCTTCTTACTTCTCTGATTTCTTCTCGTATCGCTCAAACTTCCATAGATCGAGATCATCGAGAGCGAGCGGAATAAATCCTCGCGCCTCCAGTGCATCTACTAACTGGGTGCGGTGTTCGGCGGCATGGTAAATAGCTTCGGCCAAGATTGTGGAACGCAGACTTTGAAAACTTCTCTCTTCATCGACAATGGTGAGATATTCATCGGGAAGATCGGCCTGGCTAGAAATATTGGCATCAAATTCAGCCAGTTGTTCCTTCAGTAAGTCTAAGTCGGTCATGCTCTCTGGAAATTTAATATCTCGCCAAGGGGCTCCGGTGAGGCAGTATTCATACCAATTGGCGCTGCCCACTATATGTTGTAAAAGGTGGCCGGCTGTCCATTCGGGATTTGCAATGTAAGCGCGTAGCGCCTCATCGGGAAGTTGTTGAACCGCGTCATAAACCCTTTGATTTGCCCAAGCCATATGGCGAAGGAGGCGATTTGTTGTTGCAGACATGATGGAATGTTAATTTCCGAAATCCAATGAATCAAGCCCCCATTAAAAGGTGGAGCACTAGGGACTTGATT
Source organism: Actinomycetes bacterium (assembly GCA_037128715.1). Taxonomy (GTDB): domain Bacteria; phylum Actinomycetota; class Actinomycetes; order Nanopelagicales; family Nanopelagicaceae; genus PALSA-747. Next base: position 25,572 of record JBAXVT010000009.1, on the reverse strand, counting down.
CATTGCCGCGCCGGCCTATCGGCCGTAGTAAGAATGCGCTGTGCTCTTCTTTGGCTTTGGCTTCTTCGTAACTTTCACTTTTGGCTTTGGAGTGGCTTTATGAGTGATTGTGGGAGTTGACGAAGGAGAGGCACTTGGTTTCGCACTCTCCTTCGCCAATTCCGTGGCGTTGAGTTCAACCCCAGCAGGAGAGATGACATACCAAACCCCGCCGATTCCTTGACCATTTGTTTGACCGACACTCTGATCCCCAGCGAATGTGTAGATAGGCCGCCCGTTGATCAAGATCTGGTTAGAGCCGGGGATGACCGAAACCTTTGCAGTTACCCCATCGACAACAGGAGTCGCCGTTTTAGAGGTAATTGCCGGCCAGTGGACTAAACATCCACCAGTACAACTGCTCACTCCAGAGTTCGGAACATCCGGAAGGTAGTAATAGGCGGTCATTCCTTTTCCGTCCACTATTACTGTCCCCAGTGTTGTTTTACCAATCCCTAGGTCTCCGGTTCCGGCCGAAACACTAGAGACCATTCCCGTGCCAAGCAATAAAGCTAAGCTAATTACAAATTTGGATTTTGCCGTCCTTTTCATTACGTGCGCCTTCTTTCCGAAGAGTTTTGCGGATACCCTGATAACGAGACGCATCTACAAAAAGTTCATCAATTGAAGGAGTGATTTGGTTGAACGAATTGAGTCTCTGCATCGTTACATAGGCAAGGGACATTATGAAGATGACGAAAAGTAAGCATGAAGATCTGCTCCTGGCGCTCAATCGCGCTCATGGACAGGCCCTCTTCAGCTATGTCTCCAGGCTGACGGGGGACAAGGCTCTCGCCCAAGATATTGTCCAGGAGTCACTTATCAAGGCTTGGAAACATTCATCGATCTTGGAGCAAGAGATTGAATCAACCCGGGCCTGGTTATTCACGGTAGCGAGAAATCTGGTCATCGACGATAGGCGGAGTGCCAGATTTCGCAGAGAGTCCATCGTGGAAGTTCTGCCGGAACTTCCCACTGCAGATGACATTAACGCGAAGTTAGACAGTTGGATGATTTCGGATGCTCTCGCCTCGTTGAGTGAGCCACAGCGGCGCGCGGTCGTCAGTGCATACTATTTAGGAAACTCCGTTGCTGAGATCGCCAGGCAAGAAGAAGTCCCCGTTGGCACGATCAAATCGAGATTGCACTATGGACTTGCGGCGATCAAAATCGCTCTTCACGAAAGAGGTATCGAACCATGATTGAATCAATTGATCCCTTCCAAGATTGGGATGCTTCCTATGTTCTAGGCGCCTTGAGTGAGGAGGAGTCCGTGGAGTATGAGAAGCACCTAGCAACTTGCGCACGTTGTTCTGCCTCTCTGGCTGCAATCTCTCATCTCCCGAGCTATCTGGCGAGAATTGACACAGACACGGCTCTCTCGCTGATTGATGGAGCATCGTTAAGTGATGCTGAGACCTCGTGGGATGAGTCGGAGTTCGTTAAGAGATTAGCGGTGCGGGCTCAAGAGGTTCAACGTAGGGATGGAGTTCGAAGGAAGATTGGTCTGGTGGCTGCGATCGTCATTTCGCTAACTGTTGGAGTGACCACCGGGGTTGTTCTCCATGCGCCACATTCCCAGAACGGGAGCATCTCGAATTCAGTTGGAAAATCCCTGAGAGTTGACAATTTACATCCGGAAATAATGTCAGCTCTCTTTCGCGTAACAAGCAAAGCCTGGGGAACTCAAATTACTTGGAGCTGCACCTATGCCTCCGGAGTTTCGACGAAATATTCATCTACTAATTATGATTTGTTCATCACCGATACCGCGGGAAAGAAATCTCTGATCTCAACATGGAGCGCCTCGGGGTCTGCCGCGAGCGGACTTGCGGCGAGCACGAAGTTGCAACTTTCTCATCTCAAATCTGTGGAAATTGTGTTATCGGGGTCACAGGACCCACTTGTAGTCGGAACCAACATTTAGACATGAGATAACGGGAACGAGATCCTGCTTGGCAAGGGCCTCGCGTGTAGACTCCTGCGGTGACCCAAATATTGGATTTAGAAAGACTGCGTAACTATCGTAAAACATATGTAGCTATGCTGATTTCTTCCAGCTTAAGCCTGATCGCCTCGCTAGTACTTTCCTATGATGCAGTTAAATTGGCCGCAAATCCATCTGGCAAACTCTCCTGCGATGTGAACGCCATTGTCTCTTGCGGAAAAGTCGCTCGCTCTTGGCAGTCTCACCTTCTGGGCTTCCCCAATGCATTTCTTGGCTTAATGACAGAACCAGTGGTTATCGCGATAGCCGTAGCCGGACTAGGTCTGGTGGCCTTTCCCCGCTGGTTCCTGCGCGCCGCTCATGTGGTTTATGCCGCTGGATTAATTTTCGCGCTCTGGCTGCTTTCGCAATCATTCTTCGTTATCAAGGCCTTTTGCCCTTGGTGCCTTCTTGTCACCGTTTCAACGATCACCGTATTTTCAACGATGACACGAATAAATGTCATGGAAAATACCTGGGCGCTTTCGCCGGAGAGACACGAGAAATTTGTGCACTTCCTTGACCGCGGTTGGGGTCGAGTGGCTTACACCTTTATCTATTGCTTCTTGGGTTTTGCCATTCTCATGAAATATGGCAAATACTTCCTGCCGTAACAGGGAAGGCCTCCTTCGTACCTCAAATTTAGAAGGTAATAAGTTCTGCTCTCTTAGTATCAACGAAACTATCGGGCAATTCGTAGTCGCTGCACGCTCTATTTAACTCGGCGACAATCAGTTCGGCCGGGATTGGGACCCCGTTCCATGAATCATCGAGGGTGGTATGCGCATCTTCTACCAAGGTGATGTCGAGTCCACGCTCAATGGCGGCATGAATGGTGTGTCTCACGCAGAGGTTGGATTGGGCGCCGGTAATGACTAAGTGACCCACCTGGAGCTCTTCCAATATCTCCTCTAGTTCTGTCTCTTCGAAAGAACTGCGCCATAATTTCCGAACGATTTTTTCAGGGCTAAGCGCCTTTAATTCCGGGACTAGTTCCCATGCCTCGCTATCGATCTGCATCCCATCATCTGAGTGTTGCACCCAGATCACATCGACTTTGCCCTCCCGGGCACGCTTCACTAATTCAGCAATACGTGAAATCGTCTCATCGCGCTTCCAGGCGTACTCCATGACGTCAACCTGCACATCAATGACCATCAGTGCGGTCTTATTACGACCTGGATAAGCGCTCATGCGAACCTCCGGTATTTCATATTTTCAATGGTACTAAGCGGAAGCGAAAAACGGCGGGAACTGATCGAAATCAGCACCCGCCGTCTGTGACGGATAGTTGAGTTACGGCTTAGAGATCGTAATAAAGCTCAAACTCGGCTGGATGTGGACGTAGGCGAACATAATCAACTTCTGATGTGCGCTTGAAGGAGATCCATGTATCGATGAGATCCTTGGTGAATACGCCACCGCGGGTCAGGAACTCGTTATCGCGCTCGAGGTTATCGAGTACGGCATCGAGCGAACCTGGTACCTGTGCGATAGACGCTGCTTCCTCTGGGCTAAGTTCGTAGAGATCCTTATCGACAGGAAGCGCTGGCTCAATCTTGTTGATGATTCCATCAAGGCCGGCCATCAACATTGCTGCGAAAGCTAGGTATGGGTTTGATGATGGATCTGGGCAACGGAACTCGATGCGCTTTGCCTTTGGATTGGATCCGGTGATCGGGATACGGATACAAGCCGAACGGTTACGAGCTGAGTAAACAAGGTTTACGGGAGCTTCGTAGCCTGGAACTAGGCGGCGATATGAGTTGACTGTTGGGTTGGTGAATGCGAGAAGTGATGGAGCGTGCTTAAGCAGCCCGCCAACATACCAACGCGCCATATCTGAAAGATCGCCATAACCCTCACCGAAGAAGAGTGGGACGCCATCTTTCCAGAGTGATTGGTGAACGTGCATGCCCGAACCGTTATCTCCGAAGAGTGGCTTTGGCATGAAGGTCGCGGTCTTGCCGCCTTCCCAAGCTACGTTCTTAATGATGTACTTGAACTTCATGAGGTCATCGCCAGCGTGCAGGATGTCACTGAAGCGGTAGTTGATCTCCATCTGACCCGCGGTACCAACTTCATGGTGGGCGCGCTCAACTTGGAGTCCAACTTCCTCGAGCTTCATAACCATCTCATCGCGCAGGTCGTTGTACTGATCGGTTGGAGAGACTGGGAAGTATCCGCCCTTGATGCGGGTGCGGTAGCCACGGTTGGGTGTGCCATCTGCATCCTTCTCGATGCCGGTGTTCCAAGCGCCTTCATATGAATCAATGTGGTGGAAAGCTTCGTTGATTCCCGTAGAGAAGCGAACTGCGTCAAAGACGTAGAACTCTGCTTCTGGTGCGAAGAAGGCGGTATCTGCAATTCCAGTTGAACGCATGAACTCAACCGCCTTGGCAACGATTCCACGTGGGTCGCGGCTGTAAGGGGAGTCATCAATTGGGTTGTGAACCGAGAACAAGATTACGAGGGTCTTCTCTTTGCGGAATGGATCCACGAAGGCTGACTCTGGAACGGGAAGCAACTTCATATCCGACTCGTGAATGGCTTGGAAGCCACGGATCGAGGAACCATCGAACATCAAACCGTCGGTGAAAACTGCCTCGTCGAAAGAGCCAGCAGGGACGTTGAAGTGATGTTGGATTCCAGGAAGGTCGATGAAGCGAACGTCGATGAGTTTTACATCTTCTTTTTTAATAAAGGCAAAAATTTCCGCAGAATTCTTAAACATTGTTCTCCCAATTCAGCCTGATCTGGCCAGATAGTTAAAGGGGGCGAGGCACATCGACGGGCCACGTTATGGGCGCAATGTTACCCTTCAGCCGTGCCAGATCAAGCCGGGTTTAACCGCCGATTCCTCGCTGTCCTGCTGGACTGGTTCATGTGCCTGGGGATAGCCCATCTGATCACCCGGAACCTAGCTGGGGGAGCCCAATTCCTCCCCTTGGGGATCTTCTTCATTGAGGTTGGCCTCTTGACCGCCTTGCAAGGCGCTTCAGCGGGACAACGGATCCTGCGCCTTCGGGTGGTGGACGCTTCTGATGGCGGTCGCATCTCAGTTGGAAGAGCGCTGCGCCGTACGCTATTTATCTGCTTACTAATTCCAGCGATCTTCACCAAAGAGGGCCGCGGGTACCACGACTGGTTTACCAATTCGGTAGTGGTTAAGTCTTAATTACTCCTTGAAATCGGCGCCTATGACTTCCCCGATCGACCAATTCATTGACTTAACATCAGCGAGAGTATGAGTGACAGAAGAAATCAGGTGATCATCGGTCTTAACTCGATAGGTACTAACTTCGGGGACGTTCTTGAAGGTAACCGCGAAGTCACAGATATTCCCAGTTGGAAAGTTAGTGACTTCATCGGAATCTATTTTAGTTTTTCTTAGAACTCCAGAACCAAAAGTAGCGGATGAGATCACCGTGTCATCCGGACCAACCAGCGAGATCGATGCGCCATGCTCGTAGTTAGTTCGAGAATTGCCTTCGGTGCAGTGCCCACCAGAGATGACGATGAAATTGTCGCCCCAAAGTTCCATATGCCAGGCTAAAGATCCTGGTTCGACTTTGCTCCCAGCGGAATTGTCTTCCGTGCTACTTCCGCAGGCAGTCAAACCCAGCAGTAAAATCGGGGCGAGTAACAGGTATGCAAATCTCTTCATCTTGACTCCATAGACTTCCCTCAACGCTTAGGTAATTTTACACCTTTAGGCATTGGTCCTTTAGGAATAGGCATATTCATCCCGCCAACCCCCTTAAGGCGATTGCGGACTTCGCGGAGTTGGGCCTTGGAAAGCTTCTTGGGAAACTTCTTGACCACTTTTTGCAACTTGCGAATTGGAACCGCACCGTCATAGTTGCCTACGTAAATCTCGTGTACGGGGACACCTGGAACGAAGCGCTCCACTTTCTTCTTCTCATCTTGCACGAGAAGGCGCACGGCTGGAGTTCCCTCGCCTACCAATATAATTCCGGCGCGACCAACGGTGCGATGAACCATATCTTGATTGCGGGAGACGTTCACAGCTGGCGTTGTTGAAAAGCCCTTGCGGATGGACATCAAGACGCTAGCTCCAGCGCCACTCTGGCCTTCGATCGAGGAAAAAGCCGCAGTGTTCGCAAAGCGGGTGAATGTGAAAAACGCCGCTAGCAAGGCGAGTGGAATGGCAAGGATTCCGAAATAAATGGGGTGACCGAGTCCGACGCCGGCAAAGTAGCCTCCGACGAGAGTTGCGATGAAAATGACTGTGCACCAGACATAAGCGATTGGCTTTTCGCGACGAACCAAACGAAATGCATCCTTAAGGACTGCCAATTGACCCTGCTTCTCTGCTTCAGCCATTCTCTTGCTCCTTCATTTTTTGACGCTCTACGTGGAGTTGCTCGGAGGTAATCGCGGTGCCACCTAGGCGGGCGGGTGCCCACCATTGGCCCTCATGAGAGTGAGGATAATTGGATTGCACCGAATGTAAAAGTTCGAGCATCTTGACCTTCAGATCCGCCTCTGCACGCTCAATATCTGATCCCTTTGGAACTAGATAGGGCTCTCCGAAGGCGACGTGAACCGGGTGCTTATGTCTTTTAAAATCAGGTTTGCGCTTTTTGGTGATGATTCTCTGGCTACCCCACACGGCAACGGGAATGATTGGAACTCCAGCGCCCATTGAAAGTCGGATCGCTCCAGATTTCAAATCCTCAATCTCGAAGCTACGAGAGATGGTGCCCTCGGGAAAGATTCCGATAATCTCACCAGATCGAAGTGCCCGTAGCGCAGCAACAAATGATGAGGAACCACTTTCGCGATCCACGCTGATGTGATGCATACCGCGCATCAAAGGACCCGCAACTTTGTGGTTGAAGATCTCTTTCTTTGCCATGAAACGGATGTAGCGCTTCGCAGGCAGAGCACCGGTTCCGATGAGTGCGAAATCCAAGTACCCAATGTGGTTCATGCAGAGAACTGCGCCACCCTGGCGAGGAAGATTTTCAACGCCCTGAAAATCGAACTGGACCCCGAGATATTTCCAAAAGGCTTTGATCGCAACGATAACGGGAGGATAAACGAGTTCAGCCACGTAGAAGCGCCTTCTTCTCTTGGGCTTGCTTATAAAGACGTCCGGCACGATAACTGGAGCGAACAAGTGGACCACTCATTACTCCGAGGAATCCAATATCGGTTGCCTCTTGAGAGAGCTCTACGAATTCCGCTGGCTTCACCCAACGAACAACTGGGTGGTGCTTTGGAGTAGGGCGCAGGTACTGGGTAATAGTGATGAGGTCGCAGCCGGCTTCATGCAGATCAACTAGAGCCTGGGTGACCTCTTCGCGGGTCTCACCCATACCAAGAATTAAGTTGGACTTCGTTACCAAGCCAAAAGCTTGTGCCTGTGAGATAACGTCGAGAGATCTGTCATACCTAAATGCGGGGCGGATCTCCTTAAAGATGCGGGGGACCGTCTCTAAGTTGTGAGCAAAGACTTCTGGACGAGTTTCAAAAACTTCGTTAAGTAAGTGTGGCTTGCCGCTGAAATCAGGAGCCAACATTTCGACACCTGTACCAGGATTGAGCTCATGAACTGCACGTATTGTTTCGGCGTATAACCAAGCGCCTTCGTCGGGGAGATCGTCGCGGGTAACGCCGGTGATGGTGGCGTAGCGAAGTTCCATGGAACGTACTGATTCGGCGACACGACGCGGTTCATCGCGATCAAGTGGGTCAGGCTTTCCAGTATCGATATTGCAGAAATCGCAACGGCGGGTGCACTTCTCGCCACCGATCAAGAAGGTGGCTTCGCGGTCTTCCCAGCACTCAAAGATATTCGGACAAGCCGCTTCTTGGCAGACGGTGTGCAGGCCTTCGCGGACTACAAGAGAGCGCAACTGTGTGTACTCGGGACCCATAATGGCGCGCGTCTTGATCCACTCTGGCTTCTTTTCAATGGGGACCGCGGCATTACGCGCCTCGATGCGGAGGAGTTTGCGACCTTCGGGAGCGAGCGTCATGAAATCACCTTTGTGAGAGCGGTCAGAATTTTGGATTCAACGAGAGGAAGTACTTCTTCTAAAGAGATGTCGCGATCCAGTTCTTTGGCCATAGATGTGACGCCTGTATCTGAATAACCACAAGGGATGATCTTGTCGTAAGCGGTCAGGTCGGGATTTACGTTGAGCGCGAACCCGTGCATGGTTACGCCCTTGGCCACGCGCATGCCGATCGCGGCAATCTTGCGATCACCTTTCTCGTCGCGAATCCAAACTCCAGAGCGTTCGCAGTAGCGTTCGGCGGGAATTCCAAATTCAATACAGACATCAATCAGCGCACTCTCGACTTCGCGGACAAAACCCACGACATCGCTGCGATTCTTCAATTTGACGATGGGGTATCCCACGATCTGCCCCAACCCATGCCAGGTAATCTTCCCGCCGCGATCGACATCTATAACTGGCGTTCCATCTAATGGGCGATCTTCTGGTTTGGTCATCCGACCCGCGGTGTACACCGAAGGGTGCTGCAAGAGGAAGAGAGTGTTGGGAGTGGTGCCGGCAATTATTCCTTCGACGGTATCGCGCTGCAGCTGCCAAGCCTCTTGATAGTCGAGGATGCCTGCATGAACCACAACGGTCTGATCGACCAGGGATCCAGCGGCAGTGCTCATAACCCCTAGCCTAATGTAGGTTTAACGTCATGACACTTCGGGTAGGAATCGCAGGTTTTGGCCTTGCTGGCCGCTATTTCCATGCTCCGTTGCTTAAAGGAGCGGGTTTCGAGATTGCAGGAATTCTTACGACCAGCGAGGAGCGCAGAGCGCATGCGCTTGCCGATTTTCCCGAGACCACCATTGCTTTGACAATGTCTGAGCTCTTGGATCTGGGTTTGGATTTACTCGTTGTTGCCAGCGCCAACGTTGCACATGCCAGCGAGGCGATTGCTGGATTGCGTGCCGGTGTACCCGTTGTGGTTGATAAACCGATGGGTCGCTCGCTGCAAGAGACTCAGGAGATTATTGATGTCTCCAAAGAGATCGGCGTCACTGTCACCACTTATTTCAATCGCCTCTTTGACAGCGATGCCTTGACGGTAAAGAAGATCATCGCTGAAGGCACTCTGGGAAATATATTTCGACTGGATTCACGCTTCGAGAAATTTAGACCCGGATCAAATCCAAAGAGTTGGAGAGAAGCGAATAGCGTCGCGGATGGGGGCGGTAATTTGCTCGACTTAGGTCCACATCTGGTTTCACTTGCACTCAACTGGTTTGGTCCTGCAGAAGTTACATACGCTGCGGTACGAAGTATCCGCGGACTTGCAGATGATGACATAGTTATTAACTTGAAACATGCAAGTGGCGTGGATTCGTATCTATCGGCCAGTTCAATCATTGGTGCAGGAGGGCCTCGTATTCGACTATCAGGTACAAAAGGTTCTCTAATGATTAAAGATTTGGACGATCAAGAGGCCCGTCTGCGCACCGGTGAGTATCCGGCTGGTGGAGTTTGGACACCTCCAGCAATCACTCGAGCCGAGATCTATCGCGGTGATGAGGTCACTGAATATCCAGGGGAGCCAGGAAATTACTCACTCTTCTATTCACAGGTAGAACAAGCGATATTGGGTAAATCCGCTTGGCCGGTAACTCCCGATGATGCTCTGGCAGTCGCGAAGATTATCGATCAAGCGCGCGCTATCTCTATTCGGTAAGCGCCTCTAGCGCTGTTGTGAGATGCGGGTAGTCCCACACGAATCCACTATCTTGAAGTGCTTTTGGGAGAACTTTCGCTGATCCCAAAATTTCACCTGAGAAGCCGCCAATGAGAATCTTCAAGGCAAAAGCTGGAGCGGGTAGAAGGGCCGGGCGATGAACTGCCCGCGCCAAAGATGCGGTGAAATTCTGATTCGTAACAGGATTGGGGGAGGTCAGATTCACTGGTCCCGAAATATCGCTGTTTAAGCAATGAATGATTGCCTTTATCTCATCGTGCAAGGTGATCCACGACCACCATTGCTTTCCAGAGCCTAACTTGCCACCAAGACCTAAACGAAAGAGAGGAAGGAGTCGACCTAACGCTCCTCCAGTTGGATCGAGGACCAAACCGGTGCGAATTTTCACGGTGCGAACTCCGACCGCTAAATCAGCAGCAGCTTCCCATTCGCGGCAGACGACAGAGAGAAAGTCATCACCACCACGATCGGTTTCTACGACTGCGCGATTGCCGGTCTCTCCGTAAAATCCAATGGCGCTGGCTGAGATAAATACTTTGGGCTTAAGTGTCTCGACGGCGTGAGCGATGGTTGTTGTACCGAGTAAGCGTGAGTTGAGAATTGTCGCGCGATATTTTGGAGTCCAACGCTTATCTCCGACGCCGGCTCCGGCGAGATTGATTATCGCATCGACGCCTTCAAGTGCTGCCAGATCAATAGTTCCTGTCGTGGGATCCCAGTGAACTTCTTCGGAAGATGTTGCTTTACGACGCACCAATCGTTGTACCGAGTGACCTTCGGCCTTCAGTTGGCCCACAAGAGCAGTTCCGATTAAGCCGGTAGAACCGGTAATGGCAACGCGCATAGGAAAAGTGCTACAAACCTAGATCGGATTCAAAGCTGCCCTCTTCGAGACGTTCTTTGAGGGTAACCAAGAAACGAGCAGCATCTGCGCCGTCGACGATGCGGTGATCGTATGAAAGCCCGAGGTAAACCATGGAGCGAATCGCGATGGTTTCGCCACCGTCAGTTCCCTTCATGACCATCGGACGCTTGACGATGGAACCAATACCCAAGATTGCAACCTGCGGTTGATTGATGATTGGAGTATCAAAGAGTGCGCCGCGGCTACCCGTGTTGGTAATAGTGAACGTTCCGCCACCAAGCTCGTCGGGAGAAATCTTGTTGTCACGAGTTCGTGCAGCAACGTCTGAAATGCGACGAGAAATACCGCCGATGTTGAGGTCTCCGGCGTCACGAATCACCGGCACCAGAAGGCCGCGCTCGGTATCAACCGCAATACCCAGGTGCTCGGCACCATGATAAGTAATTTGATCGCCCTCGAGAGATGAGTTGAGAACCGGATGTTGCTTAAGCGCTTCGCAAACAGCGACGGCAAAGAACGGCAGGAAGGTGAGGTTGACTCCTTCACGGGCCGCGAATGAAGCCTTGGCCTTATCGCGCAAACGAGCGACCTTGGTCATATCGACTTCAACAACGGTCGTGAGCTGAGCACTGATTTGCAGCGACTCAACCATGCGCGCTGCAATTACCTTGCGCAGGCGAGTCATCGTGACAGTTGTTCCGCGCAGTGGTGAAACAGAGACCGGGGCAGAAACTTTAGCCTCTGAATGAACAACTGCAGGGGCGGCAACTGCGACTGGCTTTGCGGCAGCGAGAATATCTTCCTTACGAATTCGTCCTCCAATGCCGGTTCCCTTTACAGAGGCGAGATCGACGCCTTGCTCCTTAGCAAATTGGCGCACAATAGGAGTTACATAAGAGTCATCGAGTTGCGCCGCCACAGGTACGGGGGCGGCGACGGGAGGCGCTACTGGTGCTGACACGACTGGAGCTGCCACGACTGGAGCTGCAACGACTGGAGCTGCCACGACTGGGGCAACCGGAGCGGGCACAGCAACAACTGGTGCCGTTGCGGCGGCGCCTATCAAAGCAAGACGGGCACCAACGGCGACGGTGGAATCTACTGCGACATCGATGGCAAGAATGGTTCCGGTAGCCGGCGAAGGAATTTCGGTATCTACCTTGTCGGTAGAAACTTCGAGAAGTGGCTCGTCGACAGTGATTGTGTCTCCGACATTCTTGAGCCAACGAGTGACTGTTCCTTCAGTAACCGATTCACCGAGTGCTGGCATTGTGACAACAACTCCTGCTCCGGCGGATACTGGAGCGGGTGCTTCAACAATTACGGGCGAAGCAACTGGAGCTTCGACGACGACAGGTGTTTCAACGACTACGGGGGTTTCAACGACTGGGGCAGACGCAATAGGTGCTACTGGTGCTGCAGCAACGCCATCATCAATCACAGCGAGCTCTGCTCCAACTGCGACAGTAGAGTCAATAGCTACAACGATGCGGGTCAGGGTGCCTGAGACAGGTGAAGGGATTTCGGTATCTACCTTGTCGGTGGAGACTTCGAGAAGGGGCTCGTCGACGTTGACGTGATCGCCTTCGTTCTTGAGCCAACGAGTGACCGTGCCTTCGGTTACCGACTCGCCAAGTGCTGGCATAGTTACTGAAAAGGTCATCGCGTTATCTCCTATTACCCGTGAGCGTGCAGTGGTTTGCCGGCTAGCGCCATGTGAGCCTCGCCCATTGCTTCAGAGAGCGTTGGATGAGCGTGGATCAATGGAGCCACATCATCCGCCGTTGCCTCCCAATTGTAAATCAGTTGCGCCTCGGCCAAGAGCTCACCGACGCGGGAACCGACCATGTGAACTCCAAGGACTGGGCCATTCTTCTGCGCAACGAGTTTGATGGAACCCGCGGTCTTGAGAATGTTGGCCTTGCCGTTTCCAGCGAGGTCATAACTGAGTTCAACAACATCGTAGCCACGCTCTTTTGCGATAGCAGTGGTCAAGCCGACAGAGGCAACCTCTGGCTCGGAATAGGTAACCCGAGGCACGCCATCGTAATTAATAGCTCGTGGGTTGAGGCCAAAGATCTCTTCAGCTACCAGGATTCCTTCGGCGAAACCAACGTGTGCTAACTGCAAAGTTGGGATGAGGTCGCCGACAGCCCAGATTCCAGGAACATTGGTGCGGCATTTGTTATCGACCAAGATATATCCGCGATCCATGGAAATGCCTTGCTCTTCATAACCAATGTTTGCAGAGACGGGACCGCGTCCTACAGCAACAAGAAGTACATCGGCGGTAAAGGTAGCGCCGTTCTCTAAAGTGATTGTTACGCCTTCTGGACCCTTGGTCGCGGAGGCGAATTTCACTCCGACTTCGAATTTAATCCCACGCTTACGGAAGGCGCGTTCGAGTTGCTTGCTTGAACTTTCATCTTCGAGTGCGACAAGGCGAGGGAGACCTTCGATAATTGTTACCTCAGCACCGAACGAACTCCATACCGAGGCGAATTCGCATCCGATTACTCCGCCACCGAGAACAATGACTGACTTAGGTACGTAATCCATTGTCATTGCTTCGTTGCTTGTAATGATTTGAGTCCCGTCGATTTCCAGACCGGGAAGAGTTTTTGCGTAAGAGCCAGTCGCGAGAACAACATTCTTGCCGGTGTAAATGACGCCATTCGCTTCAATTTGATTCTTTGAAACCAGACGTCCAGTACCTTCGACGTAAGTGATGTTCCGTGACTTAACGAGGCCCTGCAGGCCTTTGTGGAGTTTGGAGATAACGCCATCTTTGTAAGCGTTGACTGCCAACATATCGATAGAAATGAATTCAGCGTTGACGCCAAACTCCGCTGCATGTCGTGTGTCATCTGCAATCTCACCTGCGTGAAGGAGCGCCTTGGTTGGAATGCACCCACGGTGCAGGCATGTTCCGCCCAGCTTGTCCTGTTCGATCAGAACAACCGATAATCCAAGTTGCGCACCGCGGAGCGCGCAGGCATATCCGCCGCTACCGCCGCCAAGGATTACGAGATCAAATTCGTTCACACTTCACCTTTTCTTGAGGATTCAGGGGAGCAGCACAGGGGGCTAATCCTGCCACGAGTTGAGCCTGCGCTCTTCTTCACCTAGTTCTGTGATGCTGCTAACTCGGCAAGGGCAACCAAAGATCGAACGGTGACGCCTGTTCCCCCGACTGGGGTGTAGCCATGAGCCTCATGGGTAAGCGCGGGCCCGGCGATATCCAGGTGGAGCCAAGGAACGTTTTCAGGCACAAATTCCTTGAGGAAGAGTCCAGCGACCAGCATTCCGCGATTGCGGTTGGCCGGGTTGGAGTTGACCATATCGGCTGAGGCCGATTGGAGCGTCTCCTTGAGATCTTCGGGTAGTGGCATGGGCCAGAAGGACTCGCCCGAAATACCGGTCGCTTCCAAAAATAGAGTCCGGAATTCTTCATTGTTGGTCATGACAGCCGATGTGCGAGTTCCAAGGGCTATGACTTGAGCGCCGGTAAGGGTGGCTACATCAACCAAACCATCGAGCCCGCCATTGCGAATTCCATCTTGAGTGGCTCGAACCAGGCCATCGGCCAAGACCAAGCGACCCTCAGCATCCGGGTTGAGTACTTCAACTGTCTTGCCGCCAAGAATTGTGATGATGTCGCTTGGACGAGTTGCCTCGCCGCTGATCATGTTTTCGGCAAGGCAGGCGTAGGTATCGATGGCGATCGGCAATTTGAGGGTGGCGATTGCGAAGGTTGCGGCGACTACAGCGGCAGCCCCACTCATATCTGATTTCATATCGGACATACCTACTACGCCCTTGAGGTTGTAGCCGCCCGAGTCAAAGGTGATTCCCTTACCAACGAAGGCGAAGCGCTTCTTGGGTTTGGTTGGCGAGTAGGTGAGGTGGAGCAGTCGAGGAGGGTTGGCAGAGCCTTGTCCAACCGAACTGATCCCGCCATAACCTTTTGCCTTGAGTTGAACCTCGTTGAGAATTTCAACTTTGATGCCGAGTGACAAAGCTATCTTCTTCATCTGCGCCGTGAAGGTGATTGGCGTCAGGTGCGAAGGTGGAGTGTTAATTAAATCGCGCGTGATCGCGACGTATTGGCCCAGAACTTCAGCGCGCTTGAGTGCGGCTTTGAAAGGAGAAGCGTTGCCCAAGGGGGAGATAATCGTTGCGGACTTTAGCGGAGCCTTCTGTTCGGACTTGGAACTTCCGCGAAATTCGATGAATTCGTAGGCTCCGAGCGCAATGCCTTCTGCAACCGCAGCAAAGTCTGCTTCGTTAGTAACGGGGAGTGCAAAGTCCGCTTGGGCTTGCCCGGCGAGGGCTCGGGTTGCAGCTCCTGCTGCGCGACGCAACGTCTCATGCGAGTAGGTGGCTGCGGTGGTTCCAAATCCAGTGAAGAGAATAAGGCGTGGCGTAGAAAATGAGACTTTGGTTACTTCATCAACTTTTCCGGTCGCACCCAGATCCCCGAGGATCGCTAACAACTTCTTGGTGTCGTGTGCGAGGGAGGGAATGTGCTCAATGTTGGGGTGAATTGTTAGTTTTCCTGCCTTGGAAGAGAGGCCTAGAACAAGTACATCACTGGAAGTCTGCGAGATAGTTTTCAAAGTTGCCATCTCATAATCCTCTCACTTACCAGAGGTAATTGAGAAGTCGGATTGACCTCAAGAGGGCGGAGTTGGACTATGTTAGAGAAATGGAATCTCCGCTCTTTGATTGGCATTCGCAAGCCGGCGCAAAACTCTCTGATTTTGGTGGTTGGCAGATGCCCATCGAATATCCCAAAGCGGTCGGCACGCTCACCGCTGGGGGCGTTATCGCTGAGCACACGGCGGTGCGAGAGACGGTAGGGATCTTCGACGTCTCGCACCTGGGAAAGATCGAAGTCTCGGGCATTGGGTCCTTAATGTTTCTTAATCGGATTTTCACAAATGATCTAGATCGCATTGGTCATGGAAGTGCGCAGTACAACCTTCTCTGTGATTCAACGGGTGGAGTTATCGATGACCTGATCATCTACCGATATAGCGATGAGAAGTTTCTGCTAGTTCCTAACGCCGCTAACTGCGCTGCGGTATTTGCGGTTTTGGAGTCAGCCAATGATCTGGGTCTAACTATCAGAAATGCCCATCACGATTTTGGAGTCCTAGCGGTACAGGGTCCGAAGAGTAATGAACTTCTAGCGCTGCTAGGTATATCTGTTGATCTTGATTACATGGCCTTCACCGAAGTAACGATTCCGGAGCACGAAATTCTCGGTCGCGTCATCGTATGTCGTACCGGATATACCGGTGAATTTGGGTACGAATTGCTCCCGACGTGGGACGCGGCACTTCCATTGTGGGAGTTATTGGTGATCGCCGTTGAAAAAATCGGCGGACGCATTTGCGGGCTTGGTTCCCGCGACACCTTGCGCACCGAGATGGGTTACCCGCTACACGGCCATGAACTCTCTCTTGATATAACTCCGTTACAAGCAAATGCAGGCTGGGCTGTTGCTCTTGCTAAATCTGATTTTCACGGACGCTCTGCCCTTGTTTCCGAAAAGGCTCAGGGTGTCCCGAGAATTTTGCGAGGACTCTTGGCACAAGATCGTGGTATCCCTCGTGGGGGAATGAGCGTTTTGGATGCGACGGGTGCCATTGTCGGAACAGTTACCAGCGGTACCTTCTCGCCAACTTTGAAGATCGGCATTGGGCTGGCTCTTATTAACCCAGGCATTGCCATTGGAAGCGAATTATCTATCGATGTTCGTGGTCGTACGAGCGCGGTTAAAGTTGTGAAGCCACCTTTTGTGGAGTCACACGTTCGCTAAAGGTGCTTCTCTTTGCTTGCCACGATGACGGGGCGGCCACTGTCCAGGGTGTAGACATCGATTCGGTTGTCAAAGGCGTGCTTGAGCTCAGGGGAGTGAATGACGTCGTTTGATGCTCCAGAGAGAAGGACCCTGCCTTCTTTCATGACCACGATCCGCTCTGCGAACATGGCAGCCAACGTGATGTCGTGCATGGTAGAAATGATCGTCACGCCCTCTTCTTTCAGCAATTCAATATTGTTTAGGACTGATATTTGATGATGCAGATCGAGTGCGCTCGTTGGTTCATCTAAGAGAATCAACTCAGGCTCCTGGGCAAGCGCCCGTGCGATCAGGGCCCGCTGCATCTCTCCGCCCGAGAGTTGAGCGACCAAGTTTGTTTGCATTCCGAAAAGATGAGTTTGGGTGAGGACCTTATGTACGAATGAGCGACTGGCAAGTGATTCATTTCCCCAACCATCGCGCTTTGACCGACCGAGCATGACGTACTCGGCAACCGTCATTCCCTGCGGGATTTGCGGATGCTGCGGAACGAAAGCAACATTGCGCTTGTGACTCTTGAATACTTCAATTCCTTTATCTTGGATACTTCCCGAGTAAGGCGCCATGCCGAGTAGAGCTTTCAAGAAAGTTGTTTTGCCGGCGCCGTTGGGACCTACTAAGCAGGTCCATCGTTTACTCTCAATTTCAAGTGAGATGTCATTGAGAACTACCTTCTCGCCATATCGGACAGTTAGATCGGTAACGATGATGCTCATTGCGTAACCTTCCTGCGATTGCGAAGTACGACCAAGAAAAATGGGGCGCCGACGAAAGCGGTGATGACGCCAATAGGAAGTTCGGCGGGGGAGAGCAAGGTACGAGCACCTAGGTCCGCAAGTACAAGGAAGGCGGCTCCAGCCATCGCGATAGTTATAAGTGAGCGATTGGTAACTCGGTGCGTGAGTCCGCGGACAAGATGGGGGACAACGATCCCCACAAAGCCAATGAGGCCAGAAGCAGATACTGCGGTGGCGGTGGCCAGTGTTGCGGCCGCGACTGCGATGATGCGCAAACGCTTTGGATTAATTCCTAGAGAGTATGCCTCTTCATCACTCAGCATCAAGCCATCTAATTGTTTAGCAACGCTAAAGAGTATGACCAGAGCGATCGCGATGTAAACGGAAGACCACGCCACAACGCTCCAACTGGCACTCGTTAAGTCACCTAGAATCCATGAATAAACCGGGCGTAGTGCAGCGCTGTGTCGCTGTTGTAAGTAAGTTTGTATCGCAGTGGCAAATGATCCGACCGCAATTCCGGAGAGAAGTAGAGAATTTGGATCCGCAAAGAACTTTCCCGAGATAATAAAAGATGTAAAAACCGCCAGAACTCCACCTAAGAAAGCGAAGATAGGAAGTGCGCCATAGAGATTGTGATTGGTGCTGGTAAGAGCGATGGTTGCGCCTAGCCCAGCTCCGCTGGCGGCGCCCAGTAAATATGGATCTGCAAGGGGGTTGTGAAAGACCGTCTGATACACCGCCCCGCTGGTTGCTAGTGCAGAGCCAACAAGAATTCCGAGAACCACCCTAGGAAGGCGCAATTCCATGATGACTGTTCGATCTTGACCCGTACTTCCGCCAGGAAGATCGAAGAGGGTTTTAAAGACTTTAAAGAAGTTAATGGAGATGGGTCCAAAACTGACCGCCGCTATTGATACGGCAAGCAATATGAGCGCACAGAACACGGTGATACGCCAATTCCATATCTTGGCTATAGCCCCGTGCTCTGTGATCATGGTCGATTCCTAGTTGATCTTTGCTGTCGTTTGCCCAATGAAGCGATAGAAGTCCACAATGCGTGGCCCCCAACGATCCGGAATATCAAGTGGAAGAACAATTACATGCTTGTTCTTAACCGCTGTTATAGCTGACCATCCCGGCCGAGAAGCGACAGTTGCGGCCGATTCCCCGTAAGGGCCATCATCCAAGAAGATGATCTTTGGATTGGCCTTGATTACGGATTCTGCGCTGAGTTGCGGGTAGCCACCACCGTTTGCGGCATCTGCGATATTTGTAAAGTTGAAGTCCGAGTAGATCTGTCCGATGAAGGTAGATGAGTCCGCTGAGTACAAAGTGTTGTCGAGTTCATGGAAGATCGGAATGGGAATCTTCTTATGATACTTAGCAACAATTTCAGATATCTGCGCTTTCATTGTTGCCACTAACGCCTTGGCGCGGGTTGGGTGTCCGGTGGCTTTGCCAAGATCGAGAAATTCTGAGTAAGCATCGCTGATATTTGTTGGAGTCACCTCAAGGAATACAGTGATCTTGAGCTTTTGTAGATCCTTCTTTATCGTGGCGGCATTAGTGGCTGATGATTGGAGGATCACTAGGTCGGGTCTATAGGCAGCAATTGCTTCAACATTTGGGGTGAAGGATGAGAGATTCGTAAATGGAGCTGTCTTCGGGAAGTCCGAGTTGTCATCGACGGCGATCACTTGAGACCCGGCTCCAATTGCATAGAGAATTTCGGTAGCGCTCGGCGAGAGTGAAATGATTTTCGTTGGATTGCCTGAAACGGCCACCGCCGATGTCGCCGCGGAGATTGTCGAGAGAAGCATTACGACTGACGCCAGGCCAGCCCATTTCCTACCTTTAAACATAAAAAACTCCCTCAAGAGTTGAGGGAGGAATAATTCGGACTCTCGGATGCTCTAAAGATGAGCATCTAAAGGCCCGACCTTCCTCCGAGGTCGGATACTTCGATATCTAAGAGAGGCGACCTGACTTAAGAAATCTCGCGATTTCAATACAGTTGCGGGACAGTGTCGGATTCTCACCGACTTCGCTCTAATTAATACCACCAGGCCCAAAAGGTTCTGGTGACCGAAAGTTAGCACCAACCGGTGAGAACCCCAACCCCTCTGCACCTGACACGCCAGGGGAGTAGGGTTTTGCCATGGAATATCGTCGCCTCGGCTCATCAGGAATGTATGTCTCGGAAATCGCTTACGGCAATTGGATCACTCACGGCAGCCAAGTAGAGGAAGACGCCGCCATTAAATGTGTGAAAGCGGCTCTCAACGAGGGAATTACCACATTTGATACCGCAGATGTTTATGCGGGTACTCGGGCCGAGACGGTCTTAGGTAAGGCTCTCAAGGGAGTCAAGCGCGAATCATACGAACTCTTCACCAAGGTCTATTGGCCAACAGGTACCGGCAAGAATGATCGCGGCCTATCGCGCAAGCACATCATGGAGTCAGTTCATGCTTCGCTGAAGCGATTGAACACGGACCACATCGATCTCTACCAAATGCACCGTTTCGACGTTGAGTCTCCTTTAGAAGAATCGTTGCAGGCCTTTGAAGATCTCGTACGTCAAGGCAAGGTCAACTACATCGGCTTCTCCGAATGGAACGCCTCGCAGATCAAGGCTGCCCTGCAGATCCAAAGAGAGAATGGTTGGACTCGCTTCGTCTCTAGCCAGCCACAGTATTCGATGCTCTGGCGCGTTATTGAAAGAGAAGTTGTTCCTCTTTCAGAGCAAGAGGGAATTGGCCAAATCGTCTGGTCGCCAATTGCGCAAGGAATTTTGACGGGTAAATATTTGCCAGGCAAGAAGCCACCTGCAGGCTCTCGCGCTACGGATAAGAAATCGGGCGCTGGATTTATTTCACGCTGGATGACCGATGATGTTTTAACCGCGGTGCAAGATTTGAAACCAATTGCAGATGGAGTGGGGCTTTCAATGTCACAACTCGCGTTAGCTTGGGCGCTGCAAAATCAGAACGTATCTGCAGTGATTATGGGAGCGACTAAGCCGCTACAAGTAAAAGAGAATGTAAAAGCTGCCGGAGTAAAATTAGAACCTAGTGTTATGGCGGCTATTGACATCGTGCTTGGAGCACTTCCAGAGCGTGACCCATCAAAGAACGAAAGCCCAAACCCGAGGGCTTAGGCTTTCGAAAAGGTCAAACTAATTTAATTAGATTAAATCGCCGCGCTTCACTTGAGGTGCGGGTGCGCGCATGCGGCGCATCTGCGTAGAGCGTAACCATCCGTACATTCCTAAGCCCTTAGTTGATTCGCCGGGGAATTTGGCTGTTACGGCTTTGCGAATACGACGGGTCATAAAGAATCCAGAGAAGACCGTGTACAGCATCGCAAGATACATAAAGAGGATCGCGATGAGTGAGACGAACTTGTTGTGTACGACGCTAAGTACAAGCACCAGTGCAACAGCAGGGAGGAAATACTCCCCAACGTTGCGTCGGGAGTCGACATAGTTGCGGACATAACGGCGAGTTGCGCCTCTATCGCGCGCTGGAAGAGCGTTCTCTTCGCCACGCATATAGGCCTCGCGAGCGGCTAGGCGCTTTGCCTTCAACTCGTTGCGATCACGAGCCTTGGTCGCCTTGGTAGCTGGTGAAGTAATTGCATTTACCTTATTGAGCGCTTCTGCATCTTTGCGCTTTGGTGTTGGTGCGTCTTTGGCCATGTGGTTACGGTAGAGCCAGCATTCGCTCTAGCGCAACTCGTGCGAAGTGGGCGATCTTCTCCTCGACCGAGATCTGGTTGAGAACACGCCCAGCGGCCAGATTTTCCATCGCCCAGACCAGGTGCGGGAGGTCGATTCGATTCATGGTCGAGCAGTAGCAGACGGTTTTGTCGAGAAAGACGATCTCCTTATCAGGGTTGGTCCGAGCCAGCCTTTGGACCAGATTGAGCTCCGTTCCAATTGCCCATTTCGAACCCGCTGGTGACGAAGTAACCGTTCGGATGATCATTTCGGTGCTACCAACCACATCGGCAGCCATCACAACGTCATTCTGGCATTCTGGGTGGACCAGAACCTGTACCCCTGCAACGCGTGCCCGAACATCATCGACATTTTGCCGAGTAAAACGGCCATGGACGGAACAGTGCCCGCGCCAGAGAATCACCTTGGCAGAAAGAAGCTCTTGATCGGTGAGTCCACCCTGGGCTTTCCAAGGATTCCAGATGACACAATCGCTGGCTTGGAGCCCGAGGTGCATGATTGCAGTGTTACGGCCCAGATGTTGGTCTGGCAGAAAGAAGATTTTCTCGCCGCGCTCAAAAGCCCATTTCATGGCCCGCTCCGCATTAGACGAAGTACATACTGCGCCACCATTTGCTCCGGTAAAACTTTTGATCGCAGCGGTGGAATTCATATATGTGATCGGGATAGTCCTTGATGCGATCCCAACTTTCTGAAAGTGCGCCCAAGCTGCTCCAACTTGTTCGGCTCCGGCCATATCGGCCATGGAACAACCAGCTGCAAGATCAGGGAGTATCACCTTTTGAGCGCCCGAGGTGAGAATGTCCGCTGACTCGGCCATGAAGTGAACGCCGCAAAAGATTATGAACTCTGCATCGGGATTGCTCGCCGCGGATTGCGCTAACTTGAAAGAGTCGCCGGTGATATCCGCAAAGTCGATGACTTCATCGCGTTGGTAATGGTGACCCAAGATCATGGCCCGATCGCCCAGGGCGGCCCGGGCTCGGTGGGCTCGCTCAACCAGTGCCGGCTCGCTCACCGCCGGCAGTTCTCCCTCGCAGGAAACCCCACGTTCGCTCAACGGATCGCTATTTCGTCCCAGTAGCAGCAAGTCTGCCAACGTTCCAAAGGCCATAGATTGATTTTAGAGGTATTATTTCCGACATGAGTACTGAAACCGCCCAAGAAGTGACCATTCAGACCGCAACAGGTATCGCCCTGACCGATGTGGCTGCAGTCAAAGTTGCCGCACTGCTCACTCAGGAGGGTCGCGACGATCTAAGTTTGCGCGTTGCCGTTCAACCTGGCGGTTGCTCCGGCCTGCGCTATCAGCTCTACTTTGATGATCGCGCACTCGATGGCGACACCATCTCAACCTTCGGTGCAGTCAAGGTCGTTACCGACAAGATGAGCACGCCGTATCTCATGGGAGCGTCGATTGATTTCGTAGACACCATTGAGAAGCAAGGCTTCACAATCGATAATCCCAACGCCCAAGGCTCATGCGCCTGCGGCGATTCCTTTAACTAACTCTTAAAGGCCAGAATGAAAGTTGCCGTCGCCGGCTCGGTTGGTCGCGACCATTTGATGACCTTTCCGGGAAAGTTCACCGATTCACTCGTTGAAGGTTCCCTGACAAAAGTTTCGCTCTCTTTTCTTGTAGACAATCTCGATATCCACCGCGGTGGATGTGCGGCAAATATCGCCTTTGGAATGGGTGCGCTCGGTCTCAACCCTTTATTGGTTGCAGCAGTTGGTAAGGATTGGGCTGATTACAACGACTGGCTAATCCGCCACGGAGTCAACACCGACCACGTGCGGATCTCGAAAGAGCTTTACACCGCCACTTTCATCGTGACGACTGATGAAGAGCTCAATCAGATCGCCTCTTTCTTTCCGGGAGCAATGTCTGAAGCGCGCGAACTCGATATCGAAACTATTGCACTCCATGAAGGCGGAATCGATCTCTTTCTCATAGGTCCAGATGATCCAGAGGCGATGATTCGACACTCCCATAGCGCAAGACGGCTTGGAATCCCTATGGCGGCCGATCCTTCGCAGCAACTGGCACGCATGGATGGCGATCAGGTGAAGCAGTTAGTTGTTGGAGCGAAGTACCTATTTCTCAATGAGTACGAATTGGCTCTTATGTTGCAGAAGACCGGTTGGTCTGATGCAGAATTATTTGATCAAGTAGAAATTCGCGTAGTAACTCTCGGCGCAAAAGGGGCTCGGATCGAGCAGCACGGCGTGGAAACTCTTACCGTTGGCGCTCCGCTGGAAAAGGCGAAGATTGACCCCACGGGAGTCGGTGACTCATTCAGATCAGGATTTTTGGCAGGGCTTTCTTGGGGACTGGGCCATGAGCGTTGCGCCCAACTTGGTTCGATGGTCGCTACCTTCTGTTTAGAAACAAAGGGTACGCAAGAATATCTCTTTGACCGGGAAGAGTTTATGGAGAGGTTCCGTGAAGCATACGGAGATCTACCAGCGGATGAAGTTGCCGCCCATATCAATCCCCGGATGGGTTTATAGTCGCTTTACCAAGTACATATTGCGGCCCACGATCGAATATTGATGTTTCGTCATTCGCGACCAAGCGGTCAAATCGGGGAGAGTTGCTGGGTCGTCGCTTACGAGAATAACTTCAGGGTTGGTCTTGATCGCCTGCGCCAATTGAATGATCGGGATTGGACAGCGCATCCCTAAACAGTTGAGCTCCATCTACTTTCTCAAATCTTCCACGATCGTTTTGAGTTCGCTCAAAAAAGATTCAACGCTTTCGGAGGATGTTTGATTATGTAACGTCATTCGCACGTTTCCATGCGTAAGCAATCCCATGGCGGCAAGTACATGGCTCGGTTCCATATTGGCAGAACTGCAGGCCGAACCGGAGTCGACCGAAATGTTAAGTCGGTCTAATTGATTGACCAAACGTTCAGCATCTATATATAACAACGAGAATGAGAGCAAGTAAGGCACGGTAGTTGTAGAACTTCCTGCGATATCAACGTCACCAATCTCAGCGTTCAAAAAGTTTCGAATTCGATTGTTGAGGATCGATAAGGCACCACGTTTCTCCGCATAATCGCGGGTGTGTGCTTCGAGAGCGATCGCGCTTGCCATCACGAGCGGAATCGAAAATTCGGAACTGGAAATTCTCTGGTCAATATGGGGGAGTGGGTTGCGCCAGATTGCCTTATCGGCCACGGCAAAGATCCCAATTCCGGCCGGGCCTTCCCATGCTCGTGAATTCCAAAGTGCGGTGTTCCAATTTTCTGGGAGTGAGATATCCGCACCGGATGCCGTCGCATCCACAAATAGCCTTCCGGCGAAATTCTGGGGATGGGTCGCGATAATTCCGGTCTCTCCGTTTATCGTCTGCCAAGCTAAGAGATCGATCGGGCGCCCCTCGGGATAGTCGATAGATCCATCCAGGTCCACCTTTATTTTCGCACCACCGCGCGACTCGGCGATTGCAAAGATTTCAGAGCGATCAACTGCCGAATAGAAGAATTGCGAGGATTCTTGCAGGAGCCCGGAGGTACCGAGGTGAAATCCCGAGGTGGGGTCAGCGAGAAATTCCACTTGATCGCTGCGGATGCCTAAATGCGAGGCAAAGATCTCCTTGGCCTCGTTAAGCAAGATGGCTGCCTGACGGGATTGCCCATGAATCTTGGTGGGATCGGCCCAGCCCCGGTCGAAGGCATCCTCTAGAAAGGCCCGAGCGGCAGGGTGGAGGGGGGTCTCGCGCTGGAATTGGCTTGTGATTGAACCCACCCCGAGAACGGTACCCGCCGTGGACACGCTTAGCGAGCGAGATGGTTATCCTTCTCCCTATGCGTCGTACCCGCCGAATTATCGGACTTTTAGCCCTTTCGACGAGCACACTGCTGCTCACCTCCTGCTCCAACCAAAATATTTCTGGTTTGGGTTTTCCGAAGGGAGCGTCGAGCGTTAATAACACAACCGGGCCACTCTGGTACTGGGCTTGGTATGCGGCTGCAGTTGTCGGCGTCATTACGCTGATCTTGATCTTCTGGCCCATCGTCTTTCACCGCAAGAAGAGCGAAGAGTTTCCGAAGCAGACGCGTTACAACATTCCCGTTGAAGTCGCGTACACGCTTATCCCATTCTTGATCGTGGCAGTCTTATTTGGTTACACCGCGCGTGACGAGTCGCGCATCATGAAGGTCGACACTGCTGCTACCGCGCCTCATAACATTCATGTCAATGGAATTCAGTGGTCTTGGCAGTTCACTTATAACGACGCACCCAACGCACCAACTGTTACCGGGACCCCGGCACAACGTCCTGAGTTAGTGCTGCCTCTTGGCGAAAAAGTTCTCTTTACGATTACCTCGAGCGATGTTGACCATGGATTCTGGATTCCTGCCTACATGATTCAAATTCAAGCGCTGCCGCACGTGGAAAACCACCTCGAGTTCTCTGCGGAGAAGCTAGGTACTTTCCCGGGACGCTGCAACATCCTCTGCGGCCGCGACCATTCACAGATGCTCTTTACGGTCAAAGTTGTTACCCCTGCTCAGTACACCGCTTACATCAACTCCCTTAAGGTGGCATAACGATGACAACTTTTGCCGAACCAACCACACCTGCAAGCAC
>JBAXVT010000089.1:0-1867 GCA_037128715.1 Actinomycetes bacterium | reverse complement strand
ACTACCTTTAAGTGCAGGTGTGCTCGTCTTTGTTGTCTTTTCGGCGCGACCCTTTCGGACCAGCTGCTGAATAGTTGGCACTTCATCTCCATCTCGTTACTGCGATTTCTCTTCTTATTACGCTCTACCTTCCGACCCACGAGGTCGGGCGTGTCGGCCGTTCCGCACAAGCAAGATACAAATAAATGTATCCATGAGGTAGCCCCGTAAAAGAAAAGAGCAGACGCGAAGGTTAACCCACGCTCCCCCATAAGGTCAAAACCGGTCCGCTTGTACTCCTGCTATTGGCAAAGATTGGGACGCGACACACCGTAACTTCAACTAGCTCGATAGCGGAAACCCCTCTATATGCCACATAACGGACACGGTGGTCGCCCAGCCCGATTTAACTCGCTTTTTACCTAACCACCTTATGGTTAAGGGATGAACGCCCTCAAGACTAAGCCAGTTATCGAGCTTCCAAAGCCCAAGCTCCGCGGGTTGATCCATTTGATCATGTCCCCAATCTCATTGGTCGCAGGTCTGACCTTGGTGGCAATCGCCGACAAACTTCGAGGCCGCATTACTTTAGGAATTTTTACTTTGGCCGCTGTCACGCTCTTTACTTGCAGCGCTCTCTATCACCGCGTCAATTGGAAACCAAAAACTAAAGCGGTCTGGCGCCGCATCGATCATGCCAATATCCCGCTACTTATAGCCGGTACTTACACGCCATTTGCGATCTTCCTGCTAGATAAGAACAGCGCGGTAATTTTGCTCTCGCTGGTTTGGAGCGGTGCCATCCTCACTGCAATCATGCGGATCTCGTGGATCAACGCCCCGCGTTGGCTTTATGTCCCGCTATATATTGCCTTGGGTTGGGCAGCGGTAATTTATCTTCCAGAGTTTTGGCGCCACGGTGGCGTTGCAGTATTCGTGCTGATTGCGGTTGGTGGCGTCTGCTATTCAGCCGGCGGAATTATTTATGCAATCAAGAAACCGAACATCTCAATTAACTGGTTTGGATTCCACGAACTCTTTCACGCGCTAACCGCCGCCGCTTTCTTGTGTCACTTTGTTGCCGCGATCTTGGTGGTCTTTCAGAATAAATAATTACCGTAATTAAAAAAGCCCCGCACAATTAAGTGCGGGGCTTTTTACTTTCTAGATTTAACGAACTTCGAACTCATCCAAGCGAACTGCTTCGCCGGAACCCTGAGTTTCGAATGGGGTGAAGTCATATTCATCATAAGCAGCGTAGACCGCGGCCTTTGCTTCCTCGGTTGGCTCAACGCGAACGTTGCGGTAACGAGCAAGACCAGTACCGGCAGGAATCAACTTACCGATGATGACGTTCTCCTTCAGACCAAGCAAGGGATCGCTCTTCTCTGAAAGTGCAGCATCAGTGAGAACACGAGTGGTCTCCTGGAACGATGCAGCAGATAACCATGATTCGGTTGCGAGAGATGCCTTTGTGATACCCATTAGTTCTGGGCGGCCTGAAGCTGCCTTTCCACCGGTGGATACAACGCGACGGTTCTCGGTTTCAAAACGGTTTCGCTCTACGAGCTCACCTGGAAGAAGATCAGCATCGCCCGGTTCAAGAACCGTGATGCGCTTAAGCATCTGGCGAACAATGATCTCGATGTGCTTATCGTGAATGCTTACGCCCTGTGAGCGGTAAACCTCTTGGATCTCATTCACTAGGTGAATTTGAGTCTGACGCGGACCGAGGATACGAAGAACCTGCTTTGGATCAATGGCACCAACAACAAGTTGCTGACCGACGCCAACGCGCATTCCATCTTCGACCTTGAGCTTCTGACGACGCGTGATTGGATAAGCGATCGCTTCGCCACCATCTTCTGGTGTAACGATGATCTTCTTG
>JBAXVT010000088.1:0-1941 GCA_037128715.1 Actinomycetes bacterium | reverse complement strand
TCTTGATGCCGATGACCGTTGTCGTTCTAGTAGTACTTGTAATTGTTACTTTCTCCTACCGCGAAGTCGTGCAGGTCTATACGCGATCCGGCGGGGCATATGTGGTGTCGCGAGATAATTTAGGGCCCCTCTTCTCACAAATTGCAGCCGTAGCACTGATGCTTGATTACACCGTTACCGTCGCAATCCAATCTTCGGCGGGAATTGACGCAATCCTTTCAACATTCACATCCCTGCAACCTTATAAAGTTGTAATGACTCTCCTCGTGATTGCAATTTTAACTTTTGGAAATCTCCGTGGAGTAAAAGAGGCTGGCGCAGCATTCGCGTTACCTACTTATTTCTTCGTAATGTCATTAAGCGTGATGTTCATAACTGGCATCTACCGCATTATCCGCGGCACCCTGCCGCGATATGATCCAACGACTCTTCATGGCGCTGTTGCAATCGGGCATGCGCAAGGACTCTTTAGTTTTGCCGCAATCTTTATCTTGCTTCGGGCATTTGCAAACGGTGGCTCGTCGCTCACGGGACTTGAAGCAATCTCTGACGGAGTTTCGCTTTTCCGCACCCCAGAAGGCGTAAATGCACGCAAGACTTTGGTCGCTATGTCAGTGATCTTGGGCTCGATGGTCTTTGGCGTTTCTTACTTCGCGCATCGAACTTTCTCTACTCCTTACACATCAGGATCCCCAACCGTGATCTCGCAAGTTGTAAAAGCAACGATGGGATCTGCCACCTTTGGAACGGTCTGGTTCTACGTCGTTCAAGCAGCCACCATGTTGATTCTTATTACTGGAGCAAACACGGCTTTCTCTGGCTTCCCATATCTTGTTAACTTCGTAGCAAATGATGGTTTCTTGCCTCGCCAATTAAGCAAGCGCGGTCACCGCTTAGCATTCTCAAATGGAATTATCGTCTTGGCCGCTGGCGCTACAACGCTGGTACTAGTAACCGGAGGTTCTGTAAACCGACTGGTGGCATTTTATGCGTTGGGAGTCTTTACCGGCTTCTCACTCGTGGGATTTGGTATGGCCTCCAAAGCACGCAAAAGTCGAGATAAAGGTTGGGTCTACCGAAACATTGTCAATTTACTCTCGGGAATTGTCTCCGCTGCGATCATTGTAATTTTCGCAGTTGTTAAATTTACTGAAGGCGCTTGGGTGGTCTTAGCCATTACTCCCGTTTTAGTTTATGCGCTCAACCGTCTAAACCGCAGGTATCGATTGGAGCAAACTGCTCTTAAGGTTGATGCAATTAATACGCGCGCCGTAACTATTTCGCGTCACGAAGTAACCGTACTTGTGGACACGGTAGATCTCGCAACGATCGGCGCAGTTCGTTATGCGCGCAGTGTTAATCCACGGAGCGTTTCAGCGGTGCACTTCGTACTCGATGACCAACACGCAGAAGATATCAAGAAGGCGTGGATGCTCAATCCCGCCCTTGCAGATGTGGCCATTGAGTTTATTGATTGTCCTGACCGCAGGCTTCCCAATGCGGCACTTGACTACGCGATAAGAGCAACTACATCTCCCGATGTGGAATTAACTCTGCTATTGCCGCGGCGCTCTTACTCGAGCTTTGTTGGTCGACTTATGCATGATCGTACCGCTGAAGCTATTGCCGATCCGATCTCGCAGCTGCCACGAGTGGTCGCAACCATTATTCCTTTTGATGTCGAACGAATTATTACGGGCGGACAGATAACGGTTCACGAAGAGCATGGAACTGATATCACGGAGGATGTACCTGCCAAGACACAAACCCGACGTTTGGAAGATGAACCAATCACTCTCGATGAAACCAGTCATTACGCGGAGAAGATCCATCCGATCGCAGCAGCGCAATGGCGCCATCGTGCACATGTAACCGGTCATGTAACAAATATTAGAAATGCACCGGCGAATTCCACTCCGCATGTTGATATCGAGATCTGGG
>JBAXVT010000087.1:0-1970 GCA_037128715.1 Actinomycetes bacterium | reverse complement strand
GCAAAAATAAAACCCCGGCTGCTTCGAGAGTACCGAAGCAGCCGGGGGTCAAATGCTTTCACTAGTGGACGGTATCCAAAACTCCGACTTCTGGGGAAGAAATCTGGCTTGGACTTACCCGCTTGCGGAAGATCCAATATGACCAACCCTGATAGAGCAGGACAATTGGGGTCATAACCACAGCAACCCAGGTCATAACGCCCAGGGTGTAATGGGTACTAGATGCATTGAAGATGTCCAGACCCGGTCCACCAGCGGTGATGTTAGGCATGACATTTGGATAGAGACCAGTAAAGAGGGTCACAACTACCGCCGCCGTCGCAATCGCAGAGAAGAGGAAGGCATAACCTTCACGCCCCTTGGCATTTGCTGCCAGTGCGGTAAGCCAGGCGACCACGACTACTACCGAGCCAGCGATGACGCCTCCCTTGGAGGTGAGACCCAACATGGTCCATCCCAAGAAGAGAACAGCAAGCAGAGCAGTTACTAATCCAACTTGTTGTCCTAGCTTGTTGGCGCGAACACGAATCTCGCCATCTGTCTTTAGGGCCAAGAAGAACGCGCCGTGTGAGACAAAGAGTGAGAGCGTTGTTAACCCTCCGAGCAGAGCATATGGGTTGAGCAAGTTCCAGAATCCTCCAGAGTATTGAATATATCCGGCTGGTTCTTTTGTAAGTGGAACACCGCGAACAATGTTCGCGAATGCGACCCCCCAAAGCAGCGCAGGGAGGAAGCTAGAGATCGTGATTGCAAGATCCCAACGTGAACGCCACTTCTCACTTCCATACTTGCTGCGATATTCAAATGAGACACCGCGAACAATAAGTGAGAGCAGAATCAGGAAGAGTGGGAGATAGAAGCCACTAAAAAGCGTGGCATACCACTCCGGGAAGGCGGCGAATGTGGCACCACCTGCGACTAGCAACCAAACCTCATTGCCATCCCATAGTGGTCCAAGGGTTGTAAGAACAGCACGCCGTTCGGCTTGATTCTTTGCAACAACAGGAAGGAGTATTCCGACTCCAAAGTCGAAGCCCTCCAGGACGAAGTACCCGATCCAAAGAACAGCGATGGTTACAAACCAGAATGAATTAAGTGACATTTTTTTCTCCTCCTAGTAAGCCATCGTAAATGTCTTGGAATTTTCATCGCGTTCAACCGTCTTCTCAGGACCGACCTTGATGGTGCGAAGGATCAATCCGAATTCGATTACTGCGAGTACTCCATAGAGCAGGGTGAATACAACCATTGTGAAGAGCACGCTTGCCGCACTCACTCCAGGGCTTACGCCAGCTGAAGTTTTGAATAGTCCAAAGACCACCCAGGGTTGACGAGCGCTCTCGGTAAAGATCCAACCGAAAGAGTTAGCCAAGATCGGTAGGAATGGCAGCGCGATCATGCTGCGCACAAACCAAGGCTTGTTAGGGAAGCGACCCTTTCTAATGAACCAAAGGGCAAGGAATGAAATTAAGGCGGCTAGCGCACCGAATCCAATCATCAATCGGAAGCTCCAATAAGCGAATGGAATGTTCGGGGTGTAATTACCAGGGCCGTATTTCTGTTCGTACGAATTCTCTAAGTCATTGACACCTTCGACGGTTCCATTGACATTGCCGGTAGCCATGAAGGAGAGAACGGAAGGCAAGCCGATCTGGAAGACAGAGTGGTTGCCATCGAGCGTACCAATCGTGAAAAGAGAGAACGGGACATTTGCCTTGGTGGTGTAATTCGCTTCCGCCGCTGCCATCTTCATTGGTTGTTGTGTTGTCATCAAGCGTGATGT
Source organism: Actinomycetes bacterium (assembly GCA_037128715.1). Taxonomy (GTDB): domain Bacteria; phylum Actinomycetota; class Actinomycetes; order Nanopelagicales; family Nanopelagicaceae; genus PALSA-747. Next base: position 187 of record JBAXVT010000087.1, on the reverse strand, counting down.
TGTATCGCCTGAAACTGCAACAAATACGAAAGATATCAAGACCGTAATGAGACCAATCTTAAGCACAGGCTTGGCAACTTCGGCATCCTTATTTTGAAAGAGCATCCAAGCTGCGACACCTGCAAAGAGCGCTCCCGCGGTCAAGAATGCTGAAGGAATTGTGTGGAAGAAAGCCGCGACCGCGGTG
>JBAXVT010000086.1:0-2017 GCA_037128715.1 Actinomycetes bacterium | reverse complement strand
CAACTCGTGGGATCGCTCACCTAAAAGGGAGAGAGCATGTGATCGGGATTTAACAAGTAAGGCGAAATTGAAAGGTGAATCTCCCCGGCTCTGGAAATACATTTTTACCGCTTAGGAATCTGGACCCTGGGAGATCTTGTCATTCGGTAGCCTCAGTGTTACAGTAACAATATGGTTACCGAGTTAGGCAGCAACATCGCAAGAGATCCCTTTGGAGCGCTCGGGGATCCGAATCGTCGTGAGATTCTCCGTCTTCTAAGCCAAGGGGGAAAGGCCGTGAGCGAACTTGCGGCTGAAATGCCGATTAGCAGACCAGCGGTTTCGCGCCATCTGCGCCTACTGAAAGAAGCAAAACTAGTGACAGAGCAAGCCCAAGGAACAAGGCGGATTTATCAACTCCATGACCAGGGACTGGAGGCCGTTCGTGAATACCTCAACGTTGTTTGGAGCGATGTCGCGGTTCGGTTCTCTCTCCTTGCAAATAATTCTGGCCCGAAAGAGAAAGAATGATGGAACCTCTCAATTTCTCATTTGATGTGTCGTGCCCCCAAGAGCGCGCCTTTGATTTGTGGGCAAATCGAATAGATACCTGGTGGCCGACAGACCACACCGTCTCGGGCAGTAAGGATGTAAAGGTTGTACTCGAGTCCGGCGTCGGCGGACGGATATACGAGCGCACACCAGAAGGCGAAGAGCACGACTGGGGAGAAATAACTGCCTGGGAACCTCCACGGCAGTTGAGTTATTTATGGCATATCGGGAGCGATCGTTCCGACGCGACCTCCGTGACGGTCAGATTTCTCTCGAAAGGCCCTAGTGACACCACCGTCCAGATCGAACACGACGGCTGGGAACGTCTAGGCGCACGCGCTGTAGAGCGGCGAAATCGCAACTCAGATGGTTGGCAGTCGCTCGTGACGTACTACCAAGCCGCAACATCATCCATAACAAATATGGCAGAGGGGAAGCAATAATGACCGTAGGAACCAAAGAGAATCCGTGGAAGCTGACCACGCCGCCGGGCAGCTCTGTTTACGAGATGTATCGGGATAAAAAGGCTGATCCACAGGAGCTTGTTTGCCAAGTGGGTTCGACCAAACTTGTCTATCTGTGGCGAGCAGTCGACGATTTACACAAGTGGCTCATCGCGCAAGGGGACTGGGTTTTGCTTGGTGCTGCCGACGAAAATAAGGTGCCGGCCGCTGGAACTGTCGAAGCATTTGGACGGGCAAAGAGCAATCCGGTTGGTGGATGGTACGGATTGCGAAAGGGCTATCGCGGAAGATTCGGTATGTATCTTCCTCCCTTGCTGGAAGAGCTTGGCCTGGCTGAACTCACTCACGACGCACGCAACAACAGTATTAGGGGTTTGAAATGATAGAAACTCGCGTGATCCGCTATAAAACAAAGATCGAATCCGCAGATGAGAACCTCCGGTTAATCGAGGCGGTCTTTGCCGAACTCGCCGAGAAAGAGCTGGCTGGTATTCGCTATCAGGTATACCGACTTGACGATGGTGTCAGCTTTGTACACATTGCCACACTCGATAGTGAGAAGAACCCTTTACAAGGTTCACCCGCCTTTGGGGCATTTCAATCAACTCTCGGTTCGCGTCTTGAAGAAGGACCACATCCTGCGGTCGCAACAGTGGTTGGATCGCACGGCGTCAACTAATACTTCGTCAGCGAACTTAATGAAGGAGTGCCGCTCCAAGTAACAGGCGCTTTGAAATGTATTAGTTCAGCGCGTATTTGTATGTTGTGGAGCGGGTGACCGGGATCGAACCGGCATGGCCAGCTTGGAAGGCTGGGGCTCTACCATTGAGCTACACCCGCATTTTTACCTCAGGGGAAGGTGCCTTTTAGGGGCGCCTACCTTGGGGGGTCGTGCGTTCAGGGGGTAAGGCTATCGGCTTCGGTTGGGAGTTGTGAACTTCTACCCTTAGACTGCTCACTTACGCCGACGGGGCGTAGCGTAGTGGCTAGCGCGCCTGCTTTGGGAGCAGGAGACCGGGAGT
>JBAXVT010000085.1:0-2039 GCA_037128715.1 Actinomycetes bacterium | reverse complement strand
GCCTGGGAGGACTTGAACCTCCGACCTCTTCCTTATCAGGGAAGCGCTCTAACCAAGCTGAGCTACAGGCCCATTTTATGGGTTTCGTGCGAGTGCCTGAGGCTACCCGACTTCGGGGGTTAGCCCAAAATCTCCTCAATAACTACATCTTTTACCTGAGTAATGGAGACAACAGAGGTGCCTTCATCAAGATTTACTAGACGAACGCCCAGGGTGTCTCGGCTGGTCTCGCGGATCTCTTCGACTGCGGTACGGATCACCACACCACCGGAGGTAATTGCAAGAATCTCATCGCCTGGCATCACGATCATCGCGCCTACCAAGGTGCCGCGCGAGTTCTCATCGATCTTCGCAGCCTTTACCCCTAAACCGCCGCGTGCTTGTTCACGGTATTCAACTAATGGGGTTCGCTTTGCATAGCCACCATCGGTCGCGGTCAATACATATTGATCTGGAGATGAACCAGAGATTGCAGCCATGGTGAGAAGTTGATCATCGGTACGGAACTTCATGCCGATCACTCCAGAGGTTGAACGTCCCATGGAACGGATGGAATCTTCGCGCGCTGCAAAGCGTAAAGACATACCGTTACGACTGACGAGCAGTATTTCGTCTTCGTTGGTGATGAGGGCAGCTGATACAACTTCGTCATCCGTTTTGAGGTTGATCGCAATCAAACCTCCAGCGCGAGGTGAGTCGTATTCGGTGAGAGGTGATTTCTTCACCATTCCGCTCTTAGTTGCGATAACAAGGTAGTGAGTTGGGTCGTAGTCACGTAATGAAATAACTTGTGCGATTGCCTCGTCGGGTTTGAAAGCTAAAAGGTTTGCAACATGTTGTCCGCGCGCATCTCGGCCAGCATCTGGTAGCTCGTGCACCTTGGCGCGGTAAACCCGGCCTTTATTGGTAAAGAAGAGCAACCAATCATGGGTGGAGGCGGTAAAGAAATGATCCACTAGATCGTCCTGCTTTAAAGCGGCGCCCTTTACTCCTTTGCCGCCGCGACGCTGAGCGCGATAGAGATCGGCCTTGGTTCGCTTCGAATAACCACTACGAGTAATGGTTACGACGACCTCTTGATCAGGAATTAAATCTTCGATTGACAAATCGGATTCAGCCAACACAATTTGTGTGCGGCGGGCATCTGCATATTTTTCGCCGAGCTCATGGAGTTCGGTTTTGATTATTTCACGTTGTTTTGACTCGCTTGCGAGGATCTCATTGAGAATGATGATGTCGGCCATCAGAGCCTCGTACTCATCATTTATCTTTTGACGTTCCAGGGCCGCGATACGACGCAGCTGCATATCCAAAATGGCATTAGCTTGAATCTCATCTACATCGAGCAACTTCATCAAGCCGGTGCGGGCTTCTTCGGGAGTTTTTGAGGCGCGAATTAAGGCGATAACTGCATCGAGCGCATCGAGCGCTTTGAGGTATCCCTGCAAGATATGAGCGCGTTTTTCCCGTTCCGCAAGGCGGAATCGGGTGCGACGAACAATTACTTCAACCTGGTGTTCGATGTAATAGCGAATAAATTCATCGAGGCGCAGTGTGCGGGGCACTCCATCTACAAGGGCCAACATATTGGCGCCAAAGGAATCCTGCAATTGAGTGTGTTTATAGAGGTTATTTAAAATTACCTTCGGTGTTGCATCGTTGCGCAGAACGATCACTAGACGTTGGCCTAAACGCTCGTTACCTTCATCGCGAACATCTGCGATTCCCTTAATGCGTCCCTCTTTAACGAGCTCGGCGATCTTGAGCGCCAAATTATCAGGGTTAACTTGATAGGGAAGTTCGGTAACCACCAAGCAGGTGCGCTTGTTGATCTCTTCGATTTCGACAACGGCACGCATAATAATTGAGCCGCGTCCGGTGCGGTACGCATCTTCGATTCCTTGGCGCCCAACAATAAGCGCTTTGGTTGGAAAATCTGGGCCTTTAACAATCGTCATGAGTTTAGCGAGGGTCTCCTCGGATGAAGCATCTGGATTTTCTAGTGCCCAGGATGTTGCCTCAATAATTTCAGTGAGGTT
>JBAXVT010000084.1:0-2108 GCA_037128715.1 Actinomycetes bacterium | reverse complement strand
TCGAAACGTTCGTGATCGATCGCTCCTAGAATTCCACCGGCAGAGATGCAAGAAATTTCGTGTTCAGAGGATTGACCTCCGAAGAGAATGGCCACCCGCTTCTTACTCATCATAATTCGGCCAATGTACTAACCGCCATGAGTCGCTCCATCGCTTGCGCTGGAGTTATTGAACCCGTTACTGCATCGGCCATAACTTCAATAATAGGCACTTCTACGCCAACTCTATGGGCCAACTCGCGAATGGCAGAGGCCGATGCGACTCCTTCAACGGTCTTTGCAACCTCAAGGCGTGCCCCTTCGATGCTGCCGATACGTCCAAAAGCTTCGCCAAATTGCCGGTTGCGAGATAACGCAGAGCCACAACTTGCGACGATATCTCCCATCCCCGCTAGTCCCAAGAAAGTCAGCGGATTTGCTCCGTAACTCTGCCCAAAGCGAGCTACCTCAGATAGCCCACGAGTAATGATCATCGCTTGAGTATTTTCACCGAGGTTCATTCCAATTGTCATTCCAACGGCAAGGGCGATGACGCTCTTTGCCGCCCCGGCGAGCTCGCACCCGATCAGATCATCCGATGGATAGACGCGAAAATATGGTGTTGTAAATAGGTCAACCATTAACATCTGAATCGAAGCGCTGGTCGACGCCGCAACTGCACCGGCTGGTTCACGGAGAGAAAGCTCTCCCGCCAAGTTCGGTCCAGTGATTAGCCCGATGTATGCCGGATCTGTATCTAACTCCTCGATGATTACTTCGGTCATGCGCGACATTGAATCCGCTTCGATCCCCTTAAGGGTCGAGATGATCGGCCGCTCTTTCGGAAAGCCAACTTTCCAATTCCGTAGATTTTCCCGCAGACTCTGTGCTGGGATGGCGAGGACCAGCGACTCTCCGAAATGGAAAGCCAGGCCAATATCGGTAGTCGCCTTTAGATTTTCGGGGAGATGGATTCCGGGCAAGAAGGTGTGATTACTTCTCGATTCATTAATTTCTGCGACAACGCTCTCGTTGCGACCCCAGATTAGAACTTCATGGCCGGCATCGCAGAGCACCTGAGCTAGCGTCGTTCCCCAAGCACCAGTTCCTAAAACACTCACGCGTGCCATTATTTGTTCTTCCTCTTCTTAAAATTGCCGATACGTGGCAGATCTGATCCGTGAGGATCGAAGATCTCTGCAGGTGCCGATTCTCCCCTGATTTCACTTAATAGAGTAGTTACGGCTTTCATTGCATACGCAGTCGCTTCAACCATCGCATCGTGGTCTTCCGCTTTGCCGTACCACGGAGAAAAATCTAAGGGTTTACCAGCGACCACCTTTACCTTGGTTCGCGGCCAGAGTTTGGGACGCTTGCTGTAGGTGGGCAAAAGTTCAGCGGCGCCCCATTGTGCGCAGGGAATTACCGGCGCCTTAGTCATAACCGCTAAGCGAGCTAACCCAGTCTTGGCAAGCATGGGCCAAAGATCTTGATCTCGCGTCAGAGTGCCCTCTGGATATACCCCAAGACAGTGCCCCGCTTTGAGGAATGCGACTGCATGAGCAAGGGCGATGGTGCTCGAACCTTTGACCTCGCGTTCAACCGGTACTTGTTCGGCGCTGCGCAATATCCAACCCAGAATCGGTACCTTGAAGAGAGAGGCCTTCCCAAGAAATCGGACAGCGCGACCGTTGCCATATAAGAAATGGGCGAAGATCAATGGATCTGCATATGAGATGTGGTTGCTGATGGCGATCACGGCTCCCGATTTAGGAATGTTCTCGGCGCCGCGCCAATCGCGCTTGGTGATGAGTTTGAGGAGAGGAATAACTATCGCCGCGCCAAATTTCCAGGTGGCGTTACTGCCCAGAGGGTGACCGCTCGGAGGCAGATATACCGGAGCGAGATCACTCCCTTGATTAGCCACCTGACGAGTTTAGTCCGTCTTTAAGCGATACAAATAAAATAAGGGGAGGCGATTTCGCCTCCCCTTACCTAATGAATTACTGAATTAACGCTTTACTGCCTTCTTGACTACCTTCTTAGCAGGAGCCTTCTTGACTACCTTCTTAGCTGGAGCCTTCTTGGCCACTGCCTTCTTAGCAGGAGCCTTCTTGGCCACTGCCTTCT
>JBAXVT010000083.1:0-2522 GCA_037128715.1 Actinomycetes bacterium | reverse complement strand
TATGACCAGAAGATAAAAGGCGTTGGACGGCAATACCAGGGGCTGCACCTAGAGAAATGCGTCGCAGCAGGATTGCTCGAAAGCCCAGTCTTGAGCGTCACTGAGAGCGTCGAAATCATGAAGGTGATGGATACGCTCCGAGCTCAGATGGGTGTTAAATACCCTACCGAGTGATCTAATCGCGGAAAGCGGGTTGATCAACCAACTCAGATTGAATCGGTCCATCAGGGGGGCAACTGGCGTTGAGTTCAGTGATCTGCGCAGCGCTTAGTTGAATACTCGCCCCGGTAAGTGAATCCAAAATTGAAGCGGCTTTTGATGCTCCGGGGATCGGTATAGATGTTGGGAACTGCGAGAGATGCCATGCAACAGTTAGCGCATAAACAGAGATGCCTTTGTCTTGCGCAATTCGATCAAATGCTCCGAATTCTCCGGTCGCAAGTTTTTCAAAGTTAGAGCCTCCTCCGAGTGGAGACCATGGCAAGAAAGCAATCCCATACTCCGTACAGATATTAGTGACATCGGTAGATAATCGATACCGCGGACTGTATTCATTTTGCACAGAGATGATTCCACCTTGCGATGGAGTTCCCCCAATTGAGATTGCACGACGCAGTTGTTCTGCGTTTACATTGCTTAAGCCAATAGCTCCAACGTATCCATGGTCTTTTAGGGATAATACATTTTCAAATTGTTCTTCGAAGGTAATCGACGTATCAAGGCGGTGATGTTGCCAGAGTGGAATCTTGGAAAGTCCCATCTTTGCCGCCGAGGCCTCAACGGCGCGATATAAATAATGTTTTGTAGCGTTACGTCCGGGCTCGCCCCACCAGTTGTCGCCCTTACCTCTTGTGATTCCACCTTTGGTAGCGATTACAACCTTGGCTTTCGCTTCGGCAGGTGCGTTCCAGGTTCTAAAAGCATCACCCACCAAGATTTCATTGTGTCCCATTTGGTTCCAGGCCGGAGCGTAAATATCCGCGGTATCGAGTAATTGCACTCCAGCGTCGAGCGCGGCATGAATAACGCTGATTGCATAGTCGCGATCATCAAGAATCCATTTATTGCGATCACTGGCCATGGATAGGGGCATGCACCCCATCCCTACTGCGGATACTTCATACGGGCCAAGTGTGCGCGTCATCGTCATGGGGGAACTTTAGTGGCTAGGTAAGCGAGATGGAGATCGACCTGATCGCAAGTGGAAGATGGGAAACGAGGATGACTAAGCGGTCGGAAAGCCTCTCCGCCACCCGCCTTGAAATCCGCTCCACCATATGAGCATCCAGGAATTCGTAAGGCTCGTCCAAGATATAGATCGCAGAATCGCGCAATAGAAGACGAGCCAGTTTCAGACGTTGCTTCTCTCCGCCCGAGAAGTTGTAGCCCATAGATCCAATCATGGTGTCGAGTTGTTCCGGCAGCGCAGCGATAAAATCATGTAGCTCTACTAGTTCGAGTACCTCGAGTAGTTCTGTGTCGGAAGCCGCCGGATTTCCAATCTTTAGATTTTCCCGGATGGAAGTCCCGAACAGGTAATCATCTTGCAGCAGCGTTGAAAATAGATGCAAATCTCCGGGCTGTAACTGCTCGCCATTGAGGAGTATCTGGCCAGAGTATGGAACAAAGCCAAGCAAGGAGTTGATAATTGAAGATTTTCCCGATCCTGATCGCCCGGTAATGAAAAGTGTTTCGCCGCTTGTGACTGAGGCGGTGATCTCTTTCGTACGAGCATCTGCAATAAGAGGTTTTAGAATTCTAAGTTCTAAGGTTACGGTTGGTGGTACCAAAGAATCTGCCGCGTCCAGCATCGCTACAGGAACAAGCATCGGTTCAATATTTTCGACCGCACCGAGTACCTGACGCAATTGCGAAAAGGCGCCGGGGAGCGAACTCAATCCATCAAATATTGCGAGCGGTAGCAAGGCAATCACCGCGACATTGATTCCCGCAATTTGGTGTGTGATCGCCCCACGCGCGGCAAACCACAGTGAAGTCAGTACCGAGGCACCAAGCAACAAGAAATAGAAAGCAGCCGCTAGTCCAGCGCGAGCGGCATTCTTTGCCTCAATCTTCGCGATCTTCACTTGTTCGTTAGCAACCTGACCCAGTAGATCGTGGTGGTAATCGAAGATCAAGGACTCTGGTGCGGATTCAGCGATCTGCATTATCTGATCGAAGAGTTGGCCTTCATAGTTTCGGGTTTCAGAGCTACTAGAAGCGAGCATGGCGAGAAAGGGAATCGCGAAACATGTAGTTAGGAAGAGGAGTCCGACGGCATTACCACAAGCGGGTAATAACCAGTGAATAATAGTTATTCCAGCGCTTCCTGAAATTAGCCCGGCGAGCCACGGGGATGCGACCCGCAACCATAAATCCTGGGCCAGTTCTACATCGTTAATAATTTGCGCAAGGAGATTGCCACGGTGCAGCTCTGCATAATCCGATGGGAGCAAGCGAGAGAATCTCTCGTAAATCTTTACTCGCAGCGCAGTCTGAATCTTCAAAGCGCTGTTATGTTC
>JBAXVT010000082.1:0-3110 GCA_037128715.1 Actinomycetes bacterium | reverse complement strand
TCGGTGCAATCATCGGACCTAAGGGCAAGATGATTAACCAGATTCAAGATGAGACCGGCGCAGATATCACCATTGAAGATGATGGAACTATCTACATCGGCGCACTTGAAGGTTCACAGGCAGAAGCCGCTAAGGCAATGATCGAAGCGATCGCTAATCCTGTAGTACCAAAGGTCGGAGAGCGTTTCAACGGAAGCGTTGTAAAGCTTGCGACATTCGGTGCCTTTATCTCACTCGTTCCTGGTAAAGATGGTTTGCTCCACATCTCGCAGATCCGCAAGATGCATGGTGGAAAGCGCATTGAGAACCTCGAAGAAGTCATGAAGGTTGGCGACAAGATTGAAGTTGAGATCAACGAGATCGATCCAAAGGGTAAGTTCTCCTTGGTTCCAGTTCTTGCTGATGGAACAACTCCAACAGATGCACCAGCTGAATAACTAATTAATGGCTCGCACCGTACTGCCTAGTGGTCTGCGGATTGTTACCGAAGAGGTTTCAACCGTTCGATCCGCGGCATTCGGTGTTTGGGTTAATGTGGGCTCCCGCGACGAGACTTTACCTGTCGCGGGAGCTTCACACTTTCTAGAGCACTTATTATTTAAGGGCACGACCCGGCGTGATGCTATGGCGATCTCATCTTCGATCGAGGCAGTCGGCGGCGAGATGAACGCCTTCACTGGCAAGGAATACACCTGTTTTTACGCGCGCGTGATTGATACCGATTTACCGCTCGCTGTAGATGTTATTGCAGACTTAATTACTTCATCATTGGTCACTGCCGCAGATGTTGATGCTGAACGCACAGTCGTCCTCGAAGAGATGTTTATGCGCGATGACGATCCATCAGATTTAATTCACGATCTCTACCTTGAGACTTACTTTGGCGACACGCCACTTGGAAGATCGATCCTCGGTACTGCCGACTCCATCAATGGAATGTCGCGTAATTCGATTTACAATTACTACAAGAAGCGCTACCGCCCCGAAGATATCGTGATCGCGGTTGCGGGAAATATTAGCCATAAAAAGGTAGTCAAACTCGTTGAGCAAGCTCTCGCGCGGGACGGATTCTTAGATGTACCTGCTAAGCCAGCGAATGTGCGTTATGCGCCAAAGGTGAAGCCGCGCGGCGTTGGTAAGGTCGGAATTATCGATCGCAAGACCGAGCAATCTCACTTACTTCTTGGTGTCGAAGGCGTCGAGCGCAGTGATGATCGTCGGTTCGCGTTAAGTATTCTAGCCTCGGCCATGGGCGGCGGAATGTCATCCCGACTCTTCCAGGAGATTCGCGAGAAACGCGGTTTGGCCTATTCGGTCTACTCCTATGTCCAGCAATTTTCCGGTGCCGGATCAATGTCCTTCTATGCCGGCTGCCAGCCCAATAAGACCGAGGAAGTCATCAAGATTATTCGTGACATCTCATTCGATATCGCCTCGAACGGTCTCACCGATGAAGAGATCACCCGCGCTAAGGGTGCAGTCTCAGGTTCCCTCGTTTTAAGCCAGGAAGATACCGGCTCCCGCATGATGCGGATCGGCAAGAGCGAGCTCGTATACGGAGAGGTCATGGGATTTGATGAGATCCTCAATAAAATTGCTGCAGTGACTCCAGATGACATTAAGGCAATTGCCAGCACAATCCTGCCCCGACCTTCTACGCTTGCCCTTGTTGGACCATTTAAATCGGCGACGAAATTTGAGAAGGTGATCGCATGACCATCAAAGTTGCGGTACTCGGCGCTAAAGGGCGCATGGGTGCGACCACAGTTGGCGCGATTAACGAAGCCGCTGATCTGGAATTAGTTGCCGCTCTCGATCTCGGCGATGACATCAACCAACTGGTCTCTAGTGGAGCGCAGGTCGTTGTTGATTTCACCCATCCCGATTCGGTGATGGGCAATCTGGAATTCGCCATCGGTCAGGGCATTAACGTTGTCGTCGGCACCACCGGTTTTGATGCCAAGAAACTGGCAACCATCAAAGGCTGGCTCGCCGCTAATCCAAAGGTGGGGGCACTTATTGCGCCTAACTTCGGTTTAGGCGCCGTGCTGATGATGCAGTTTGCCGCCCAAGCTTCCAAGTACTTCGAATCAGTTGAGATCATTGAACTGCACCACCCCAATAAGGCAGATGCCCCTTCTGGTACCGCTTCACGTACCGCAGAACTCATCACAGAGGCTCGTAATTCTGTTAATAAAGCAGAAATGCCAGATGCCACAACTTCTGCTTTGCCGGGAGCTCGCGGAGCGAAGGTGGGCGATGTTCCAGTGCATTCAGTGCGTTTGCGTGGCCTCGTTGCTCATCAAGAGGTGATTTTGGGAGATCTCGGTGAGACATTGACCATACGACATGACTCCATCGATCGCACCGGCTTCATGCCAGGCGTATTGCTGGGAGTTCGTAAGGTTGTTGCAACTCCGGGGCTCACATTTGGACTCGAACACTTTTTAGATTTGAAATAGAATCTCCTTACAACAAAGGAGTAATAACTTGTCCGCCCAAATAACCATGTACAGCGCGCTCTGGTGCGGGGATTGCCGCCGCTCGAAGAAATTTTTGGATTCCAAGAATGTGGCTTACCACTACATCGATATCGAACTAGATGAAGCAGCCTCCGATAAAGTGATTGCTATAAATGGGGGATTTCGCTCTATTCCAGTGATTGTCTTTCCTGATGGAACGCATATGACCGAACCATCCGATATCGACCTCGAAGCAAAGCTTGTCGCTTTAGCAATACTCTAAATCTTTAGGCGATACACAATCGCAGAAGTTGCCATTGCCCCAACAACAACGACGGGGAATGGCAATTTTGCTGATAAGGCCACGATGGCAACAGTTATACCTGCCAAGCGATGGTCAACCATAAATTTGGTCTTCGTTGTAAAGGCCTGCATGGCCACAAGTGCACTCAAAAGTACAATCGGAATCAGATTGGTAACGCGCTGCACCCGCGGATGGGCTAGCCATATTTCCGGAATAGCGTGGCCAATGTATTTAATTGCATAACAAAGAACACTGGTGACGATAACGGCGACCCACTGTGAGTTCATTTATTTCCACCCCACGATGGCAGCAATAACCACCGTTGAAATAATGGGAACACCGGC
>JBAXVT010000081.1:0-3115 GCA_037128715.1 Actinomycetes bacterium | reverse complement strand
AAGCAGATTGAAAATGATATTGGCGACGACATGGAGCTATTACTGCAAGCGATCCAACTCGTTGTCGGCACACAGTTTGGTTCGACCTCGATGTTGCAAAGAAAATTGCGCGTCGGCTTTGCCAAAGCAGGGCGTTTGATGGATCTCATGGAGAGCCGTGGCATCGTGGGCCCATCTGAAGGCTCCAAGGCTCGCGAGGTATTGATTAACGCCGAGCAAATGCCAGACTTACTAGAGCAGATTCAGGGTTACATTTAAGTGAATTTGCTGACCATGCGCTCAGGCGACTGGTCATTCTTAGCAAAATAATTTGGCCTCAGAGCGTTCTGGGGTTTACCCTTGGACTCTCACTTTCCCCCGATTGTGGCTTGGTTTGGCCCGAGTACGAGTCAAGTAATGAGGCATCGATGTCAGTAGGAATTCTTCTACGCCAAGCACGTGAATCTGTTGGCATGCCACTTGAAGAACTCTCTGAAATTATCTGTGTTCGTCGCACCGTTTTGAATGATCTTGAGAATGATAATTTTGAATCATCTGGTGGCCTCACATATGCGCGTGGGCATATCCGCAATATTGCACGTGCCCTGCATGCGAATGAGAACCTTCTTGTTGAAGAGTTTAATTCTATGAATCAAGATTTCAATCGTCCTATGATCGAACTCTTGAGCGAAAATAATGCAACTCCCGTTGCGCGCAGTCGCTCGAAGATCTCCTTTGGCACAATGGCCAAAGCCGCCGCCGTTGTTGTCGCTCTTTTGATTGCAGTTCCAACCGGTGCTTCATTTATTCACTCTACTAAGAAGCCCACTCCTAGACCTTCTACCGCCGCTCTGGCGCGTGTATCAACTCCGACGACAAGTGAGAATCTTGCCGGGACGACAGCAGTTGCAACAAAGACATCACCAGTCTCTGTTTTAGTGACTGCAAGTTTTGGTTCCACCTGGCTGGCGGTTACAGATAGTTCTGGCACTCAGATTTTTAGTGGAATGCTCGCCAAGGGGGCGTCACAGTCTTTCGATGATAGTCAACTGATTAATGTAACTATCGGCAATGCCGGCGCCGTCAATCTCAATGTAAATGGCGTAGACGCAGGTTCTCCAGGCACGCGAGGAGAAGTTGTCCATCTCCAATTTGGCCCGGGGGCATCTTCGCAAGGTTAATTCACCTTAACTCTCTACCTGCGCGCAATCCTGTGCGGTGGCAGGTACCATGGCACCAATGAGCACGCCATCGCCTAAAACGCTGAACCTACCGAATGCACTCACCGTGCTGCGCTTGCTCGCGCTTCCATTCTGCGCCTATGCGCTCTTTAAAGATGGCGGAGACTCCTCGCTCTGGCGCATAATCGCCTGGACGGGATTCTTTCTCGTTGGAGTGACCGACTTAATGGATGGTCGGCTCGCTCGTTCTCGCAATCAAGTGACAAGTTTTGGAACATTCCTAGATCCCGTCGCAGATAAAGCGGCAATTGGGACTGCGATGATTGGGCTATCGATTCAAGGAAAATTGTGGTGGTGGGTCACGATCGTGATTCTCTTTCGCGAAATTGCGGTCACCCTTTTACGATTGGCCGTCATTAGAGGCGGAGTCATCCCGGCGAGCAAGGGCGGCAAGCTCAAGACCATGATGCAGGGCTTTGGAATTGGTTTCTACATTCTGCCGCTGCCGGGCTGGTTGCATATTCCCCGCGATATCTTTATGGCGGCAACAATCACCATTACCTTGACAACGGGCTTCGATTACTTTAAAAAGGTTATTCGTAAGTGAGCGCTAATCTCGATGTCACGACCATCATCAAACTCATGAAGCGCAAAGGTTTAACCTTGGCCACCGCCGAATCGATTACCGGTGGGGGATTGGGCGAACTCTTTACCTCGGTTCCAGGTTCCTCCGCGGTTTATCTAGGCGGATTTATAACTTACAGTGATGTAAGTAAGACAAAGTTTCTAGGGGTAGCCAAACGGATTTTGAATAAGCACACTGCGGTCTCTGAAGAGGTGGCAATCACCATGGCGCAGAGCGCCCGAGCGCAATTCAAGAGCGATTACGCGATTTCCACGACCGGAGTTGCTGGCCCCGGGCGGGCATATGATCAAAAAGCGGGTTCAGTATGGATCGCGATCGATAGCCGCGCCGGCACGGTGAGCGTGCAACTCGCGCTTTCGGGCGATCGCGCTGCGATTCGCCACGCAACATTAGAGAGCGCTTTAGCCACCTTTTCCCGTATCCTTATCCCGTGATTCTTCTCCGCTCCCACATAGGTTCTGCGCTGCGCGCATCGCGCATCGCGCAAGGCCGAACCCTCCGTGATGTCGCTAAGAGCGCTCGCGTATCCCTGGGTTATCTCTCCGAGGTAGAGCGCGGACAGAAAGAGGCCTCTTCAGAGCTCCTCAATTCCATCTGTAACGCCCTGCAAATTTCATTAGGTGAAGTTCTCTTGATCGTCTCTGCTCAAGTTCGAACTCACGAAGTTCCTACCCTGACCGTGGTGGATGACGCCGCGTAATTAGCTTCAACGCGAGCCACATCCAAAGCTCAACCCCATCATGGCAACCAATCAGCGCTCGCGTATCGCAATTCTCTCTGGCGCGAAGATCGTGATTACTGAAGTCGGTTCCTACGAATCAAATATGCTCGATATTGCTGCCCGCGCCGAAGTCTCACGCGCCACTGTTTATAACCACTTCAGCGATAAGGAAGAGATGATGACATCTCTCCTTGAATCCGAAATTCGCCGCCTCTTCGAAATCGCTAAAAAGTCCCCAACAAAGCGCGATGCGCTCTTCAATCTTTCCCTTGAAATTTCTAAGGACCCAGCGCTGCGCAAGATGGTTGAAACAGATCCGCTCGATATCGCCAAATTTGTCACGGTTACAAGCCATCCACTCTGGCTCCTCATCAGTGAATCGCTCACCTCGCTCTTCGGCGAAACTTCCGGTCTGGTTTTGCACTGGCTCATCGGCCAGGTTGCGGCACCTCTTACCCCTGCCGAAAGTTCATCGCAGGCGGATCAGCTCGCCCGCGCCCTATAAGCAATGGCGATGCGAATAACAGAACTACGCTTTCGTCTTTCCGAGTATTTCAGCGACTCGGATACCTATTCTCGCGACATCGT
>JBAXVT010000080.1:0-3141 GCA_037128715.1 Actinomycetes bacterium | reverse complement strand
GTGGCACGCGCCACCAATTCTTCAACCGACTCCTCTTTGCTGCTACTAAATTCAACGCGAGCCCCAGTGAGATCTGAGATGTATTTTGCAAAGGCGGTTTCATCGCGGGAGGTCTCGTGATCGAAGCGCACGATGATCGGGGTTAGCGGTCTGCGGTAGCGATGGTAGTTGCGCTCCACATTCAAACCACTGTGATCAATTGCTTGCGTTCCAACTTCCTTCCACCACTTTGTTGCGCTGCGCTTAGCGAGATCTAAATGTTGGATAGGCGCCCAATTGCGCAGCGTATTTACATAGTGCCGGCCACCGGCTTTTGCAGTGGAGCCGACGCTGCTGCGTTTCCATCCGCCAAATGGTTGGCGATTTACAACTGCACCAGTGATGCCGCGATTGATGTAGAGATTTCCTGCTTCCGCGTTCTCCATCCAATAGGTGATTTCAACGGGATCGAGCGAATGAATCCCGGCTGTAAGACCGAAATCTGTGGCGTTCTGCCATTGCACCGCGGTCTTAAGATCCGGGGCAACCATAAGCGCCAGTACTGGGCCGAACCATTCGTTGCGATGGCTCCATGATCCAGGCTTCACACCAACTTTGATTCCGGGGCGCCACAAATGTCCGGTGTGATCGAGTTGCATTGGCTCGACCAGCCAACTTTCGCCTTCGTCGAGTTGGTGCAACGCTCGCGAGAGATTGCCTTCAGGAGCACGAATAATTGGACCGACCGAGGTCCCAAAGTGGTATCCGGCACCTACCTGCAAACTTGAGACATCATCGATCAACTGGCGCGTAAATGCGGGATCCTTATAAATACTTTCGATAATGATTCCGAGGCTAGCGGCAGAGCACTTTTGACCAGCATGGCCAAAGGCCGATTGCACTAAGTCTTTTACCGCGGCATCGATATCGGCGCAGGCGGTAATGACGAGGGCATTCTTACCGCTCGTCTCTGCGAGTAAGTTCAACTCGTTACGCCACTGCACGAACATGTTGGCGGTATCAAAAGCTCCTGTCAGAATCAGCGCCTTGATCGCTGGATGAGTAACTAAGTACTGACCATTCTCGTCATCGAGGCTGGGCAAGAATTGCAGTGCGTCGTCGGGAATACCCGCTTCCCACAATTGCTGCGCTAACTCCCACGCAGTGGCCACGGTCTCCGGAGCAGGTTTAAAGAGCACCGGATTGCCGGCGGCAAGTGCAGCAAATAAGCCACCAGCTGGAATGGCGTAGGGAAAGTTCCACGGTGGGATTACCAAGACAGGACCAATCGGCGTGCTCTTCTCATCATCAATGGATGCGGCGTAGAAGCGAGCAAAGTCGATCGCTTCGCTTACTTCGGGATCGGCCTCCGAGACGGTCTTGCCAGCATCTCGCGTCATTACCGCAATGCTCTCTGCTCGCTTGGTCGACATGTGAGTAGCAACTTGCTCCAAAATAATTTTACGTTGCGCGGCGCTCATCTGACTCCACGTTGAAGCTTGGGCAACCGAGATTGCTTGGTCAACATATTCCTTATTAATAACCGAGTAGGAGTACCACTGATCCCCATCAGCGCTGGGATCGGTCCCTATGCCCTGCTCTCTTGTAGCAATAGCTTTTCCATTAATGACGATCGGAATAATCGTTCCATTATTGCCTTGAACCGCTGCAATCGCCTTTGTTACCTCGCGAATAAAACCAGTTCGCGTTGGGTCTCCCGATGGCTCGTTGAAAAATCCAGATCCGCGCTCCGGCTTGATGAGATGTCGCCGGGAAGAGGTGGAAATTGTGTGGCGATCTCGGACCGAATTTTCAAATCTTGTTTTCTGATCTGTGAATTTTGCCGCGCTCTTGCCAATATCAAAAGCTGCCTTTAAGTAATTTTCATCTGAGGTATTTTCATCCAAACGCCGTACGAGATAGGCCACAGCGGAGGCAAAATCATCGGCGCGCGTGACTGGCGCGTAGAGCAATACTTGGTGGCCTGACTGGGTGACGGCGAGCGCCTCTGCATTGGCCATACCTTCCAGCATCTCGATATCGAGTTGCTTGAGAACATGGCGCTTGCGAGCAACCTCGATGGCCCAGGTGAGGTGGAATAAGTTGTGGCTGGCAATTCCGATCCGCACCGCATCAGCATTTTCAGGGCGGAGAGCGGCGTCGATCAAACGGGAGTAGCTGGCATCTACATCGGATTTTGTCGGATAGGGCGCTGCAGTCCAACCGTTGAACTCTGCTTCGGCTCGCTCCATGGCAAGGTTCGCACCTTTTACTAAACGGATCTTGATCGTTCCCCCAGATTTTGCATGGCGCTCTTTCGCCCAGGTGACTAAATCATAAAAGGCGGCGTGCGACTCTGGTAGATATGCCTGCAGCACAATCCCAGCGGTGAAATTAGAAAATTCTTTCTCGGAGAGAACGCGCTTGAAGGCATCTACAGTGAGAGCTAGGTCGCGATATTCCTCCATATCAAGATTGATAAAAGTTTTGTTCTCTTGCGAGGCGCGATAAAGAATACGTAGTCGCTCGCAGACCTTCTCTAATGAACCGGCATGGTCGATGGTGATCATCTGTGCGACAACTGCCGAGAGTTTGACCGAGATGTAATCAACATCTGGTCGGGCGATCATTTCCAAAATTTGTTTGAAACGAGCATCCGCTTCGCGCTGACCGAGCACTGCTTCGCCGAGGACATTAATATTGAGACGGATACCTTGTTTAGTTCGACGTCGCAATATTTTGGTCAAAGGCTTCGCTTCGTAGGGGAGTATTAATCCCTTGGAGAGCGCACGAACCCGCTGATGCACGATTGAAATTACAATCTTCGGAATTAATCTTGTGAACGGTCGCGCCAGACGCAGGCCCACGGCATTGAAAAATCCGAAACCTCTAACGGTGGCTTTCTTGGCGGCGCGCGAGAAGATAGTGGCGGCCTGCCTCGCGGAATGTATTCGCATCACTTCATCGGTCAAGGTGATCGTGACCGCAATCGCCTTCGGATCTTTAAATAATCGGGCGAAGCGCTTCCTGTTCGCCGAATCTCTTCTCGCCCTGATGGTCTCCGAGGTGTGGATCAAATTTCTGGCTTGAGCTACCGAAGTTGTGGCGGTCTCATCGATTCTGGGGTCACTATCAAAGGTAGGCACAGTGAGCATTGTTCTC
>JBAXVT010000008.1:0-35017 GCA_037128715.1 Actinomycetes bacterium | reverse complement strand
ATCGATTAACGCTCGATCTTTCCCGCAATAAACTCTTCGACGCGCGCTTGCGCAACATCATCGGTGTATTGAACTGGTGGGGACTTCATAAAGTAACTGGCAGGTGAGAGCAAAGGTCCACCGATCTTGCGATCGAGAGCGATCTTTGCGCAGCGCAGCGCATCAATGATGACACCAGCAGAGTTTGGTGAATCCCATACTTCGAGCTTGTATTCGAGGTTTAGCGGTACATCGCCGAAGGCGCGGCCCTCAAGGCGAACATAGGCCCACTTGCGGTCATCAAGCCAAGGGATGTAATCCGATGGACCGATGTGAACGTTCTTTGCACCCAAATCATGATCCAACTGTGAAGTCACAGATTGGGTCTTAGAAATCTTCTTCGACTCGAGGCGATCGCGCTCCAACATGTTTTTGAAGTCCATGTTTCCGCCAACGTTGAGTTGGTAGGTGCGATCGAGGTGAACTCCGCGATCTTGGAAGAGACGAGCCATGATGCGGTGCGTGATGGTTGCACCAACCTGAGACTTGATGTCATCCCCGATGATTGGGAGGTTTGCCTTGGTGAACTTGTCAGCCCAGACAGGGTCTGATGCAATAAATACTGGAAGTGCGTTGACAAACGCTACGCCGGCATCGAGCGCACATTGTGCGTAATGCTTTGCAGCTTCCTCAGAACCAACGGGGAGGTAGCAGATCAAGACATCGACCTTACGCTCTTTGAGAACTGCAACGACATCTACAGGCTCGGCTGTTGATTCAACGATTGTCTCGCGGTAGTAACGGCCAAGACCATCGAGGGTAGGTCCGCGTTGCACGATGAGGCCTGTTGTGGCTACATCAGAAAATTTGATGGTGTTGTTCTCAGAAGCCCATATCGCATCGGCAAGATCGAGGCCAACCTTCTTGGCATCAACATCGAATGCTGCAACGAAATTAACGTCGCGAACATGGTAACCACCAAGGACTGCATGCATTAGTCCAGGGATTTCGACATCGGCTGCCGCATCCTTGTAGTAAGTCACGCCTTGGATGAGCGAGTTGGCACAGTTTCCTACGCCGATAATCGCTACGCGGATCTCTTTATTTTTGGTCACATTTTCGTTACTCACGTTGACTTCCTTTCGGTATTGATCATTTCTTGTAGCCAAGCGATTTCGCGCTCAGCAGATTCCAATGAGTGACGACGCCACTCAACTAAATAACGGTCGATTCCTTCGG
The DNA here is from genome assembly GCA_037128715.1 of Actinomycetes bacterium. Classification (GTDB taxonomy): domain Bacteria; phylum Actinomycetota; class Actinomycetes; order Nanopelagicales; family Nanopelagicaceae; genus PALSA-747. Next base: position 33,799 of record JBAXVT010000008.1, on the reverse strand, counting down.
GTGACTTCTCAAGTTCTACGCGAAGGATCTTCGCCTTCTCATCTAACTTGTGGTGACGACCTTCTAGGATTTGCAGACGGTTGCGTTGTGGAGTTGGGCCAAAGAATGCGAACCGAACTTCAAAACTTTCATCTTCCCAACTATCTGGCTCGCTGCTCGATGAGATCGCCTCAAAGCGACTTAGACCAGTGTCGGTTATTGCATAAACGATTCGCGAGCGGCGACTGCCACCCACCTCTTCTGAGACGCTCTCTTTGATGACTCCTGCCTCCAGCATGCGGTGCAGCTGGGGGTAGAGAACCGAGAAAGAGAGAGCTCTAAAAGGGCCATAGATTGCGGTCATCCGCTTGCGCAGCTCGTAGCCGTGGAGTGGGCCCTGGCTGAGAACGCCAAGTAGAGCGAACTCCAGGGATTCACTTCGCGAGCGCATCTATATACTCCAATTAGTATTTCGAATAGGTACTATCGAATCGATATAACGAGACGTAACCTATCGACTCGATACAAAACTGTCCACTTCAAACCGCCCTTGCCGACTACCCTGAGCGAGTGACTTTGATCATCCCCTCCCGACTCTGGGAATACCTCATAGCGGCCACGCTCATTATCTTGGCTCCTGGACCGAGCGTCCTATTCACCATCGCCCGAGCTATCTCCTGGGGGCGCGCAACGGCCGTGGCGACCGTTCTGGGCAATGCCCTGGGCATGTTCACGATCTCCATCCTGGTGGCCGTAGGCCTGGGGCCAGTGCTGCAGCGATACCACTCCGTCTATATCGGAGTGCAATGGGTTGGGGCGCTCTACCTCGTCTATCTGGGAATCGACGCTATCCGCCACAGTAAAGAGCATGCGCAATCCATGACCGATTTGAGTGGGGGCAAGCCCTCCCTCATGAAGACGATCCGGCAGGGCTACCTAGTTGGGGTTCTCAATCCCAAGAGCATGGTCTTCTTCGCGGCGATACTCCCCCAGTTCACCGATCACGAGAAGGGGCACCTCACATCTCAGCTCCTGCTGCTTGGAGCGATCTTCTGCATTATCTGCTTCTTCTCTGATGGGACTTGGGGCATCGTCGCTGGAACAATCCGCAACTGGCTCTCCTCCGATGCGCGCAGACTCGAACGTTTACGCGCCGGCGGAGGTATTGTGATGGTTGGACTAGGCATCATCACCTTTGTAAATTCGCTACTCAACAGATAATTGACCTCGTGGCGATTCGGGTCGTTGTCAGCCCCTTGGTACAGACTTTGCACATAAATAATCCGAAGGGTTCAACTCTTCGCTCCTAGAGAAGCAGGTCACCATGGGCGAACCACGCGCCGCAATTAGTCCAAGCCATTTAACCTACGCCTGGGGGGATTGCCATCGTTGCCTCTGGTTGCAATACAACCACTCTGTCGCCGCCCCAATGACTATGCCGCTCATCGGGGATTTAGCCGATATGCAAGAGCGCTTCTTTATCGGGGCGAAGACCTCCGATATGCATCCAGATCTGCCAGAGGGCAAAGTCCACTCTCATGGTGGATGGGTAGTCTCTCAAAATATCATCGTCGACGGCGTTGACTCCGGCCTCTTTATCCGCGGTAAATACGATCTCCTACTCGAATTTCCTGATGGCACCTTCGGAATCGTGGACTGCAAATTGCAGAAGAACAACTATGACAAGAGCGTTTTCTATGCGCCCCAGTTAGAGGCTTACGCATTTAGCCTGGAAAATCCTAAGAAGGATGCTCCTAAGAAAATCTCGATGGTTGGCCTTTATACCTGGTCTCTTGATCAGGCTTGGGGGAATGTAAATGCCGGCTTTGGCTATCGCGTCCAGAGCGCCTGGTTCCCTGCAGAGCGCAATCCGATTGCTTTACACGAACGATTATCAGAGTTGGTTCGTATGATCCGTGGCGAATGCCCACCAGCTAAAGAGGGCTGTGGGATCTGCGATTTTGTTGCGGTGCGACGCGAAATACTAGGAAACGGTTAGTTCTCTTCGTTCTTCTTTAACTCTTCCGCAATTGCGTTCTTGGCATCTGACGCATACATATCTACGTAGACCTGCCCTGAAATCTTTTGAATGCCCTGCATAATCTCATCGGTCACTTGACGCAAATTGGTGAGGTCACTCGAGTCCCCCGTGAAGTACATCGGCTCTCCAAATACCATCTCTACACGCCGAACCTTGGGCACAACCTGGCCAGTAGGCTGGATCTCTGCCGTATTGAACATCGCAACGGGAACTACAGGTGCACCTGAGTCAATTGCCATGCGAGCTATGCCAATGCGACCTTTATAGAGTCGACCATCGGGCGAGCGCGTGCCCTCGGGATAAATTCCAATGCATTGGCCCGCTTCGAGGAGTTTAAGACCGGTGCGAATCGCCGCCTCGCTCCTTCGTCCCCCGGCGCGATCTACGGGAACCTGACCTAGCGCTTGAAATGTAATCTTCTTGATAAAGCCTTTGAAGCCCGGCGAGGTGAAGTACTCACTCTTCGCCATAAAGGTCACCTTGCGTGGAACGACCAAGGGCATAAAAATCGAATCACTAAAGGAGAGGTGATTAGAGGCGATGATGACTGGCCCCAAATTTGGCACGTGGCGCAGTCCGGTTACCTTGGGGCGGAAGAGCAGCATAAGGATCGGGGTCAGAAATGACTTCAAGAATGTATATGCCATCGCACTCGCCCTCCTCTCGCTCATGTCCCGCCTCGCCCACCTAAGGTTGAGGGGTCTAATTTAGGGGTTAAAGGCCACTCTGTGACACCATCTGAGCGTGGGAGATATAACAAACTCAGAAAATTTCTACCTTTCTGGGGGCAAAACTGGAGTTCTGCTCCTCCACGGCTTCACAGGTTCCCCCGCATCAGTATTGCCTTGGGCGCGCGGAATTCATGAAGCCGGCTTCACTGTCTCTGTCCCGCGTATCGCCGGACACGGAACACGGTGGCAAGATCTCAATCGCAGCACATGGGAAGACTGGTACGACTCCGTAGAGTCAGCTTTTCAAACCTTGAAAGCTAACTGCGATCGAGTTTTCGTCGGTGGATTCTCAGTAGGTGGTGCGCTCGCTCTTAAACTCGCGCAGCATCGGGGTAGCGAAATTGAAGGGCTGCTGCTTCTTAATCCGTCGATCTTCGACGAGAGAAAATTCTTTAAGTTTGTACCCGCATTGAAGTATTTTTTACCCTCAATCAGGGGTGGAGCCAGTGATGTTGCCCAGCCAGGTGCACCGAAGCATGGATATGACCGCATTCCCCTTAAAGCTCTCGATTCAGTTCGCGATCTCTGGAGCAAGGTTGAACGCGATCTCTACCTGGTCGATCTACCTATCCTCATCGGATACTCCATCAATGATCATGTAGTAAACCCAAACTGTAGTCACACCATCATCGATAATGTCTCATCGCCCAGCATCCGTGAAATTATCTTTGAACAATCTTTTCACAACGTCTCACTCGATTATGAATTGGAAGATCTCATCTCTGAAAGTGTTGAATACCTTCAAGATGTTCTCACCGGTGAATTTGAGCGCACTAATGAGAGCGATGAGAACGAACTCATCGATGCCGAATTTGAGTCCATTGTTTCGCAATTATCGCTTGATGAATCTCACCCCACGACCTACCTCGATGAGCTCGACGCTCGTGGCGAGGAGCATTTCATACATCCGAGCCCGGAGTTGCCTAAAGTTGATCAATCAGCCCGAATCGCCCTTATATGTCTTATCGGCGGACCCGCCTACCTGCTCTTGGAATACACCACTGGCTTTACCTTCTTCGGTACCGGACCTTGGCCTGGAATTCTGCTCTTTATCGGTGGGGTGGCTGCCGCAATGGTTCGTCTGGCTCGCAATGAAGATGATTACGATGATGGAGCGGAAGTTTAAAGCTTAGAGCGCGATATCACTCGGTTGTAATCCCCCACATGGAAACAGCTTGAACCTTCCATTGATCCCAAGTCATTTGAATCGTCTTACCCCATGTAACGACAACTGGACCTGTCGAGGTGTAGCCGTCTACAACCAACCAATGGAAGGACTCATGTGCAAAATGGTAGCCGCCGAAAGTGCTTCCCACGACAAATTTGATTTGGGCGATCAACACTCCAACGCTGGAGGCGTCTAATGCATATTTAAGGTTCTGTGCATCGACGTAATATCCGTTTGCTGACTTTAAATGTACACCCGAAATTCCAAAATTCCGCCAATAATTTAAAACCTGATCATTTGTCAGGCCAATGTTCTTTGATCCACCAGCGGCGGCAAATTCAGTCGCTAATTGCCGAGCATCTGGATGAATCCCAAGAACAATTTGCTCCCAATTTGCAACAGTAGCAAAAGTACAGTTGCCCAGCCCAGTCTTGGCATCGTTGCCGTACGAAGGGTAGCTCGCACTTAACAAAGAGGCGTTGCACCAACTTTGGTATAGCGCACAGATATATACGGAGGGAGAATCTGGACTTGCTGCATTCATCCCGGCATCGCTGCGCAAGGAAATTGTCGAATAAGATTTGGCATTTGCTATTTCGGGGTTAATTGCAACGAGAGCAATTGCGCAGGCGAAGGACAAAGCTAACTTCGTCATCGCACGCCGGAATTTGCACATGCGGGAAGTATGAATGGCGCAGAATTGCTACTCTGACGTTTTCACCCCTATTGATGATTACATGACCGGTCGCAAATGTTTAGATTCTTAATGACTGGTCATCAAATGAGGAATATTCCAAAAATGTACGAAGCGCAATGAATTCAATGCTATTGCTTTGTTGTTATGCCCCAGATTGCTAGTGCTTGCTTTTCCCATTGATCCCAGGTCATTTGAATCGTCTTTCCCCATGTAACGACAACTGGACCTGTCGAGGTGTAGCCATCAATTACCAACCAATGAAACGAATTGCTAGAGAAGTGGTACCCGGCGAAATATTGACCTGCAACGAAACGAATCTGCGCAATCACCGCACCAATTTTTACATCGTTTAAAGCTAGTTTGAGATTGTCCTCATCTGTGTAGTAGCCCTGCGCAGATTTAAGAAAGGTTCCCGCAATTCCAGAGACCTTCCAGTATTCGAGAACCTGCTGATTTGAAAATCCAAGATTTGACTTACCGCCAGCTTTGACGAAATCAATCCCAATCTGGTCCGCGCTGGGGCGGATGCCAGTTGTAATCTCTAACCAATTTGCAACGGCGGCAAAGGTGCAATTTCCAGTTCCGACAATCGGATCATTGCCATATGAAGGGTACGTTGCAGTCGCTAGCGCGGCGTTGCACCAAGAATGGTAAGCAGCGCAAACTGCGGCAACCTTCGCGACGGTTATTTTCGCAGGGGCTTCACCGCGGATATTTATACCGAGTCTTGGAGTTGCGTTAGCTTCTGCAGCGTTAAAAACTACATTTCCAGTAGCACAGGCAATTATCAAGAGAACACTTGATAATCTCCTAATAAACATCGCCTTCGCCTTATCTCTCGATAAAGCAATTCTTTAACTTTTACATCATTTTACGCACACAAAATGCGAGGACCAGCCCTCAGCGGCCAATGTACTTCTCGGTAAAGGTGTTGGCACTCACTATTGCATAGTCAATGTCCGGACATTAATTAACGTCGCGCTAAATCGGCGACGCCAACAAGACCGGCATCATTTCCTAATTCAGCAACTAATACTTTGGGAGCTGGATGCTTGCCATTGAAGGGCATGTACTTTTCAATTGCTGCCCGCGTTGGTTTCATGAGCAGTTCTCCTGCATCAATTACTCCCCCACCAACAACTACACAGGCGGGATCAACGATCATGCAGATCGATGCAATGCCAGCACCCAGCCAATCGCCTGTTGTGTTGAAGGCTGCAACGGCGAGTTCATCACCTTCACGAGCGGCATCTGTAATGTGGTTTCCTTTGATACCTGCAACGGTTCCATCGCCGCGAGCTAAGAGAGATTTGGCGCGCGATGGATCTAGTGCAATTGCCTCTAGCAAATGTCGATGCAACGCGGAACCTGATGCGTATTGTTCAAAACATCCGTAGGAACCGCACCCGCAAAGATGTCCTCCGGGGACCAATCGCATGTGACCGAACTCTGCTGCCACACCAAAGGCGCCGCGGTAGAGAGCGCCATTGTTGACGAGTCCTCCGCCAATTCCAGTCCCCACGGTCACCATCATCAATTCACTTTCACCGCGACCAGCGCCATAAACCGCTTCGCCCCAAGCCGCGGCATTCGCGTCGTTCTCAATGACAATAGGAAGATTTATTTCGCGAGAAATTTCGGCTTTGAGATTGACGCCGTTCCAATCCGCAATATTGGGCGTGGCGAGCATCGTCTGGCGATCAGAGGAGACAAAGCCGGCAGCTGATATGCCAACGCTGGCTGCGTCATGCTGGGCCAGTAACTCTTGAATCACCCCAATGATCGTCTCGGTGAGTGCGCTTCCGCCCGCTTTCGGAGTGTCTTCGCGATGGGTAGTCAGGATATTTCCACCCGAGTCAACGACGCCGCCGAGGACCTTGGTGCCGCCGATGTCGACGCCTATACTGAAATTTTCCACAGGGGAAGATTACCTTGCGTCAGCCTATGAAAGTTCTCGGCTTTCCCACTAGCGTTCTCGCATGATCGAGACCTACCTGCCGGCGCTAGCGCCGCACCCAACGTCGGGGAATATCACCAATATCATCACCGATCGTGCCGCCAAGGAGCCAGGGCGAGTTCTCCTCTCCCGCCCTTTGGGCAACGGCTGGAAGCCAGTCACAGCGGTGGAACTCGATCAAGAGATTCGCAGCGTTGCTAAGGGATTGATCTCTCATGGAGTAGCGCGCGGCGATCGTGTCGCAATTATGGCTAAGACGCGTTATGAGTGGACGATTTTAGATTTTGCCATCATTTACTGTGGCGGAATAACGGTTCCCATCTACGAAACTTCCAGCGCCGAACAGGTGAAGTGGATCTTGAGCGATTCTGCCAGCGTTCTGCTCGTCGTGGAATCACCCCACTTAGCTGAATTGGCAGAGCCCGTCCGTCCAAGTACCTGCCGCGAGATCCTGATCATCACCGAGGATGCGATCCCTGCACTTATTCGCGCCGGGCGGGAAGTACCCGACGCAGCGGTTGACGAGAGAATCAACTCCCTTGGACCCGAAGATTTGATGACTTTGATTTACACCTCCGGAACGACGGGAAATCCCAAAGGTGTGACATTCACTCACGGCAATTTCATCTCCGAGTGTTCGAACGTTGTGCTTTATGCACGCGTTGAATTTCTTAAAAATGGTGGTTCCACTCTGCTCTTTCTGCCGATTGCGCATGTATTCGGTCGCATGATCCAATTCGGCGCGATTCATGCCGGTTTACACCTGGCGCATTGCGGAGACATCAATCGCTTGCCACAAGATCTTGCAACATTTAAACCTACCTTGGTACTCGCAGTTCCTCGTATCTTCGAAAAGGTCTACAACAGTGCAGAGAACAAGGCGCAGGAAGCTGGCAAATCAAAGATATTCAAGAAAGCGGTTGATATCGCCGTGGAATATTCCGAAGGCCTTGATTCTGGAACCTTCTCTATCAAGAGTCGCGCGCTGCACCTAGTCTTTGATCGTCTGGTGTATTCCAAGATTCGCACTGGACTAGGTGGCAAGGTTGAAGCTGCGATCTCAGGTGGCGCTCCCCTGAGCCCACGCTTAGGACATTTCTTTAGAGGAGCTGGGATTAACATCCTGGAAGGTTATGGATTGACCGAGACGACGGCCGCCTCATCGCTCAATGTGCGATCGGCGCAGAAGATCGGGAGCGTTGGTCGCCCCATCCCCGGAACTCGCATCAAGATTGCGCCTGACGGCGAAGTTCTCGTAAAGGGAGCGGTCGTGATGAGGGGGTATTGGCAGAACGATGTCGCGACTCATGAATGTATGACCGATGACGGATATTTCAAGACCGGCGATCTGGGCACTATTGATGACGATGGATATCTCTTCATTGTGGGAAGAAAGAAAGAGATCATCGTGACTTCGGGTGGAAAGAACGTCGCTCCAGAAGTACTAGAAGATCGCCTACGGGCCCATCCACTCATTAGCCAATGCATGGTTGTGGGAGATAACAAACCATTCATCGCCGCGCTCATTACCTTAGATCCAGATTCGATCAAGTCATGGACGAAGAGCAATAAGAAGGCGGGCGCTTCTATCGCCGACCTGACCAAGGACCCCGCTTTAATCGATGTTATTCAAACCGCTGTTGATGAGGCAAATAAAGCGGTCAGTCGTGCCGAGTCAATTAGAAAGTTCACCATATTGCCGCAAGATTTCACGATAGCCGATGGGCAATTGACGGCCAAACTCTCGGTGAAGCGCCACGTGGTTAACCAGCAATTTGCGCAAGAGATTGCTGACTTATTTGACTGATATCGCCGAGGAGCGAGCTCGAATTGCTCGCGAACTTCACGACGGTATCGCCCAAGAGTTGGCGGCTATCGGCTATGCCCTCGACGGTGAAATTGGTCGTACAGACACAACCGACGAGTCACGCCGAGCCTTACGATCGATTCGCGAAGAGGTCACTGACCTCAATGAAAAAGTACGATCCGAAATCTTCCAATTGCGCTCCTCTCGGCAATCGCCTCCGCAGGAGCAGTTAGAAAGGGCGATCGAAAATCTGGATATGGATTTTGCAATCGTTGGCAGGTTGCCCAACGACCCCTTTGGAATCGAATTAGCGAAGGTTCTGATAGAACTCGCCAGAAATGCCCAAGATCACGGTAAGGCCACCTCCCTCGGCATCGATATCGCAGCAGAGCGCATCACGATAGAAAATGATGGCACTACTGCGCTCCCGCCTAAGGTTGAACGCTTCGGGTTGATTGGAATTACGGAGCGTCTCGATGCGATCGGGTGGGAGATGAATTCCGAACCGGGGTTTGCGCATATCGAACTTCATAGGGCGAGATAGTGTTAGTTCTCATCATCGACGATCACGAGTTGATTCGAAACGGTTTGGTGCAAGCACTGCGCAGTGCTGGTCACAATATTGTTGGTGAGGCAGCAACTCTCGCAGAAGCCAGGGCCCAGTTGCTCTTTACCAAGCCAGATATTGTGATTGTTGATGTAAACCTCCCCGATGGATCGGGGCTAGACCTCATAACTCCCCTGATGAAGTTCATCGTCTTAACGCTGGGTGACGATCCCGGGTCCCTACAGCTCGCACACCAGCGCGGTGCGGCTGCATATGTGCTTAAGGGCGAGCCGGTTTCACATCTGCTCTCAATCATGGATCAACTGGGGAACTCGACTTATCATTTCGCTGCGCCGGCCTTGCCCGTTAATCGCTTTGATCTCACGCAGCGTGAACTCGATGTAATTCAAATACTGCAAACCGGGTGGAGCGCCAAGGAGATGGCGGCGCACCTTTTTCTCTCTGAAGCAACGGTAAAGAGTCACCTCGCAGCTATTTATCGCAAGCTAGAGGTGAAGAATCGAACTCAGGCGATTATGGTCGCGCTGGCAAATCACTTAATTGCCGAGTAGCACCTCTCTAAAGCGCTCTCCCCAAATCTGCCAACTCCAACGTTGCTCTGTCCATTTTCTTCCAGCCTGGCCCATGGCAAGTAATTTTGATGGATTGTCGAGGAGGTCATTTATAGATCGCACAATGCTATCGACGCTCGTGCCATCAACAACCACGCCGGTCTCACCAGCAATTACCGCATCTGGCGCGCCACCGGAGGCGCCGGCTACTACTGGAATACCACACGCACTCGCTTCCAAATAAACGATACCTAAACCTTCTACTTCCAAGCCCGCAAGCCTCGATCGTGAAGGCATCACGAAGAGATCGCCCAGACGAAAGTACTCGGGTAAGGCGTCGTAGGTGATTCTTCCAACGAAGCGAACGTATTCGGAGAGATCGTGCGCCCGCACTAGTTGATCGAGTTTCTTCTGCCGTGGACCAACGCCAACAAAGAGAAGAACGATGTCAGGATGAGTTAAAAGAATCTGAGGCAAAGCCTCCACTAATTTATCCTGCCCCTTGCGGTGAACAAGTCGTCCCACTGAAATCAAAACTTGCTTTCCATCGAGATTTAATTCATGGAGCAATCCCTGCGATTTAACTCCGGGAGAGAAATGTTCAATAGAGATGCCGGGCGCGATCTGCACCATCTGGCAACGAGCGCTTACAACGGGGGCCATCGCATTGCGGGTGAACTCTCCGAGGTAGGTAAGAACATCGATCGATTTGGTGGAGTGCGCGAAAATTTGGCGAAATGGTGGCAGCTTCGCCCACCAGACTTCATGGCCGTGGGTAATTGCAACCACCCGCTTTACTCCTGCGCGCTTGAGCAACCCCGCCATCCATGCCAACGGCATTGCCGCCCCAAACCAGAGGATTTCGCTCTGATAGCGGAGCGCGGTTGCCCGCACTCGACGATTTACCCAGGGGGTGGGAAGAAGAGTGGAAGTTTTATCGCGAATAATCAGGACGCCAGTTCTTTCGCTCAAGATCTGGTCGAACTCGGCGCTCCCCGCTTGGGCGGCGGTGTAGATAACTATCTGCGATCCATCGAGTTGATCGAGCAAGCCGAGGATAAAGGTCTCGATCCCGCCAGCGCGTGGACCGAGATCATTGGTGACTAAGAGAATCTTTCGAGGCGACACCCCGCAAGGTTAGTGGAGGCTAGCCGTGGTACCGCAGTGGCGGAACCAACCCCTTCTCAGAGAGGGCGGAGATGGCGCTCACCTCATTGCTGGTGATCTCATTGCGCGGACGCTCAGAGATGGTTAAAAGGACAGAAACCACGCAATCGGAGCAGGCCAGATCGCGCATAGTGCAGGTATCGCAGTCGATGATCATGTTCTAAAGAGTAAAAGCGACCACTGACACTTAAGGTAGTTCCATGGCCCATCGTGTCGCGGTAAATCTCATCGTCGGAGCAAAGGGTGAGACAACCTGGGGCGGTACCTCCGCAGGGCTCTCCTTCGCCGCTGATCGCGCTCGCTTCCACCAGCTGCGCCGCGAATTCCAGGCCATCCTTATTGGTAGCAACACCGCCCATCACGAGCCCTATGCCAAGACCCCCCTCCCCTTGATCGTATTAACGCACCGCCCCTTGCCCGAACTCCTCTTGAAGAATCCGCTGGCGCAGGCGTGGGAGATGCCACTGCCAGAGGCGATTTCGCGAGCGGTGGACACCTTCGGAGATCTCTTGATCGAGGCGGGGCCAAAGTTAGTTGAAGAGGCGCTCGCGTTGGGGCTTATCACCGAGCTCTTTCTCAGCGTCTCGGATTTGCCGGGTGGCGAAAACCCTATTGATATCGCGCATTTAACCCAAAATGGGATCGAACTCTCGCGCCAAGATGTTGATGGGGGCCATTTCCTGCACTACCGACTCGCGCCTTCCCACCTTTAATTGCTCTGCTAATTACCCTTATCCCATGGCCGGCGCGAAGAATTTTGATGAAATTGTGGCGGATATTCGCGCCATCAGCGCGCGCAGTGAATTGATTCTCGAGGAGATTCCGGCGCCGCAGAAACTCGCTCCCTTCGCCTTTGCAATGACCGCTGATACTGATGACGATGTAGCAACCGCGCGTCTGGTGCTACTCCATGATCCGGCTGGTCAGGAAGGTTGGGGTGGATATTTTCGCTGCGTAACTTTTGTTCGGGCGGCGGTCGATCATGAGATGGCCTCAGACCCGATGGTTGCAAATGTAGGTTGGAGCTGGTTGATCGAATCCCTCGAAAAGTTCCACTGCGCCTACGTTCAACCTAGTGGAACTGTCACGCGCGTTGCCAGCGCCTCCTTTGGAACTTTAGATGAGCGAGAAGATGATTCCGAATTAGAGGTCAGAGCATCGTGGACTCCAACCGATGCAGACGCAATCGCCGACCATGTACGCGCTTGGTTGGATCTATTGGAACATAGCGCCGGGCTGGCACCAATTCCCGAGGGCGTCACACCCATAACTCGTAACAATCTCACGTAGTAATCGAACCTCCTCATGCCAGAACCATTACTCACTCCCCGCTCGGGCTTGCCTGAATTAATTGTCGATCGTGACGGTTTTCTAGCTGCCTTAGAAGAACTCAAGGCTGGGTACGGCCCCATTGCCGTTGATGCGGAACGAGCATCTGGTTACCGCTATAGCCAGCGGGCATATTTGATTCAGATCTTTCGGCGTGGAGGTGGACTGCACTTAATCGACCCAATCAGTGTTGCAGAACCCGATCTCTGGAAAGCCATGGACTCCGCTTTTAAAGAGTGTGAGTGGATTATTCATGCGAGTACGCAAGATCTACCTTGCCTGCGCGAGTTAGGTATTTATCCAGAGATTCTCTTCGATACCGAACTCGGTGGTCGGATCGCGGGGTGTGAGCGAGTTGGTCTAGGCCCGCTCTGCGAATCACTCTTGGAGTTGCAATTGGCGAAGGAACATAGCGCCGTCGATTGGTCTATCAGACCGCTGCGTCCAGATTGGTTGGTCTATGCCGCACTCGATGTCGATGTGCTTATTGATCTCCGCGATGCAGTGGAATCGCTGTTGAAAGAGCGTGGAAAGTTGGAGTGGGCGCTGGAAGATTTTGCGCAGATCTTGAAGAACCCGCCCCCATCTCCACGAGTGGATCCGTGGCGACGAACCTCCGGCATGCATAAGGTGCGCGATCGAATGACGCTAGCGATCATCAGAGCGCTCTGGCATGCCCGCGATGAATTCGCACGCGAGATCGACATTGCACCGGGTCGAATCTTTAATGATGAGGTGCTAGTCGAAATCGCGACAAAGCGTCCGGCAAAGGTCGACGAATTTACCAAAATCACTAAACGCAGAAGCCGCGTAACAAGTACTCCAACTACTGAATGGTTTGCCTTGTTACAAGCAACGCTACAACTTCCAGAAACCGAGTTGCCGATTGTGAGAATGCCTAGCGTCGGTCTTCCTCCCATTAAGCTCTGGAAAGATCGTAACCCCTTGGGCCATGCCCGCCTCTCACACGCTCGCGCCGCTGTCATTCACCGCGCCAGTGAGCTCGGTCTTCCCGTCGAGAATTTGGTTTCACCTGAAGTAATTCGCCAATTGGTATGGAAGAACCCACCAGAATCTGAGTTAGAGCTGTACATCGAGAACCTGCTATCTCTTAACGGTGCAAGAAGTTGGCAGATCCGAGAGATCACGCCTGTTCTTATCGAACCCATGCTGGCAACAGAACCATTGATCGTTGAACTTCCGGCCGAAGAAGAGGGCGGCCCGCTGCCCACCGATGAGATATAATTACGCAACATTAAAGTTGCGTAATTCCACCCCACCCGATTAGGCTGGCTTCATGCTCAGCACCCTGCTCATTGCCCTCCGCGAAGGGCTAGAGGCCTCCCTCATCGTAGGTATTTTGATCGCTTACCTGGTGCGATCCGGCCGTAGAGAGGCGCTACCCGCTATCTGGGGTGGCGTGGCGGTAGCTGCGATCCTCTCTCTCAGTTTTGGAGCGCTCCTCTCATTCACCTCCGCCCAATTGTCCGTTCGAGGCGAAGAGCTCTTTGCTGGAATCACTTCACTCTTGGCGGTAGCCCTGGTTACCTGGATGGTCTTTTGGATGAAACGCACTGCGCGTGGAATCGCAGATCAATTACATGGGAAAGTTGACAACGCTCTTGGCATGGGAAGTTTCGCCCTCGCCCTGGTTGCCTTTCTCTCAGTCGGGCGTGAAGGTTTAGAGACCTCACTCTTTCTCTACGCCAATTTTAGAACAGTCAGTTACAACACCGCCCCTCTTCTTGGATTAATCCTGGGGCTCTGTGGCGCCATCTCCCTCGGAGTATTGATCTACCAGAGAAGCGTTAGATTGAATATTTCTAAATTCTTCCGCGTCACGGGTGTGGCGCTAATTGTGGTTGCTGGCGGGGTCTTAATTCATGGAGTCGGTGAATTCCAAAGTCGTGGAGATATTGGCGGCGCTAACTCAACTATCTGGAAATTTGGCGGAGATCAATCCATATTCATTACCATCCTCGATGGCACCTTTGGAATTTCTAATGTAATGACCTGGCTGCAGATAGTAGTTTATGCGCTCTATCTAACAGTTACTCTTGCGGGATTTTTGCAGGCTCTTCCTGCGTCAGCTCCAACTGCTTCAACGCTGACGACCAGCTCACCAAAGAGCGAGTAATCGTCTGAACGGTAATTCCTAGATCCACCAAGATTTCCCCGCGCGTTGAGTGCTCGATAAATTCTAACGGGACTCCTATGGAATGAATCGGAAGAATCAAACCCTCATCGCGGAACATCTCTGAGACAGTGCTGGCAATTCCGCCGTGTCTAATACCATCTTCAATAACAACAACGCTCTTATAACGGCGGGCCATCGTAATAAGGGATTCGGGAAGTGGCTTGACCCAACGGGGATCAATGACCGTCACTCCAACCCCCTCCCGGTAAGCCTGCGCCGCCGCTTCTACCGCCATCGTTGCCATCGAACCTACGCTGATCAAGAGAATATCTGCGCTCTCTCCGCGATAGAGGACGTCTATTCCGTCCCGTCTCTCAAATGCGGGTATATCTGCACATACCGCGCCCTTTGGATAGCGAATCAAAGAAGGGGCATCACTAATCACAACCGCTTCCCGCAAAGTCTCTCGCAGCGTTGCACCATCTCGCGGCGCTGCAACGTGGAGAGTTGGGACTATTCCGGTCAAGGCGAGATCCCAAATTCCATGGTGCGAAGGACCATCGTCTCCCGTTACTCCCGCACGGTCTAATACAAAAGTCACACCCGCTTTGTGCAGGGCCACATCGAGCAGAAGTTGATCGAAGGCGCGGTTCAAGAAGGTGGAATAAATGGCGACAACGGGATGTAAACCTGCAAATGCCATCCCGGCAGCAGAGGTGGTGGCATGCTGCTCGGCAATGCCTACATCGAAGGTGCGGTCTGGGAATTCTGCTTGGAACTCATCGAGCCCCGTTGGTCCTAACATCGCGGCCGTTATAGCAACTACATCAGGGCGATCATGACCAATTGCTACCAGCTCGTTAGCGAATACTGAGGTCCAGGATGGGCCAACTTTTTTGAGTGGAAGTCCGGTCTGCGGGCTTACCTTGCCAACGGCATGAAACTTCTCGGCCTCATCATTAACCGCGGGCGCATGTCCCTTGCCCTTCTCGGTTATTACATGTACTAATACCGGACGTCCAAAGTTCTTGGCGTGAGTAAATGCGGTTTCCAGCGCTTCGATATTATGACCGTCGACCGGTCCAAAGTATTTGAGTCCAAGATCTTCAAACATGCCTTGCGGGGCGACGATATCTTTAATGCCCTTCTTTACCCCATGCAGTGTCTCGTAAATAGGTTGCCCCACGACGGGAGTGTGCTCGAGTACGTTCTTTCCCCAGTCCAAAAATTTCTCATATCCGCTCGTTGTCCGCAACGTAGAAAGATAAGTTGCTACGCCGCCGATTGTGGGCGAGTACGAGCGTTCATTGTCATTGACGACTATCACCAGCGGAAGGTCGCGATTGGTTGCGATGTTGTTAAGAGCTTCCCAGGCCATTCCGCCCGTAAGCGCTCCATCGCCAACCACGCAGACGACAGTTCTATTTTTAATTCCTTGAACGCTAAAACCACGAGCGACCCCATCGGCCCACGAAAGAGCTCCGGAGGCGTGAGAGTTTTCAATCACGTCATGAATCGACTCAGCGCGGCTGGGGTATCCCGCCAATCCCCCGCGCTGCCGCAAGGTATCAAATCCCCCTTGCCTGCCCGTCAAAATCTTATGAACATATGATTGATGGCCGGTGTCGAAGAGAATGACATCTTTAGGCGAATCAAATATGCGATGCGCAGCAATCGTTAACTCCACCACGCCGAGATTCGGCCCGAGATGTCCACCGCTCTTGGAAACTTTCTCAATTAGGAATTCGCGGATCTCGGCTGCTAGCAAAATGAGTTGTTCGTGATTGAGAACCTTGAGATCTTCTGGCCCTTTGATTGCAGGCAAGATCCTTGGGTTAGACATGGTGAGATTGTACGCTCAGAGTTTGCTCTTTGCGAGGCAGATTGCGAGGCAGATTGCGAGCTCTTTCGGGGCTAAATTAGTTAAGCAGGGAGCGAAGCACGTACTGCATGATTCCACCGTGGCGGTAGTAATCGGCTTCGCCTGGTGTATCGATGCGCAGTTGCGCTTCAAATGTGATCTCGCCCGCTTTTACCGTGAGAGTTTTCGGAGAAGGTCCGCTGTTGAGCGCTTCGATTCCTGTAATCTCGAACGTTTCAGAACCAGTAAGCCCCAACTTCTTTGCGTTTTGGCCATTTAAGAATTGCAGTGGGAGAACTCCCATTCCAATCAAGTTGGAACGGTGAATTCGCTCAAACGATTCTGCGATAACCGCACGCACTCCAAGTAGCGCAGTCCCCTTTGCTGCCCAATCTCGTGATGAACCCGAGCCATATTCTTTTCCAGCAAGAATCACCAATGGAATTCCAGCGGCCAGATATTCACTTGACGCATCGTAGATTGTTGCTTGTTCGCCATTGCGGAGGAAATTACGAGTAAAGCCACCCTCCACGTCGTCGAGCAGGAGATTCTTCAAGCGGATATTGGCAAAAGTACCGCGGATCATTACCTCGTGATTGCCACGACGGGAACCGTATGAATTGAAATCTACCCGTTCAATTCCATGATCGGCCAAATACTTAGCAGCCGGTGTACCAACCTTGATATTTCCGGCAGGTGAGATGTGATCGGTGGTTACTGAATCACCCAAGATAGCCAAGACTCGTGCACCTGAAATATTTATAACTGGTTTTGGTTGGCGCGGCATGCCATCAAAGTAGGGAGGTTTTCTTACATATGTAGAGTCGCTCTCCCACTCGAAGGTCTTTCCGGTTGGTGTCTCCAGAGACTTCCAGCGATGATCGCCATCAAAGACTGTTGCGTAATCCTTTTTGAACATATCTGATGAGATGCAGGATGCAATTACTGCATCGATCTCTTCCGCGCTGGGCCAGATATCCTTCAAAAATACCGCATTGCCGCTCTCATCATGGCCAATCGGATCGTTCTCAAAATCGTGGTCCATCGTGCCGGTGAGCGCGTAAGCAACCACCAGTGGTGGTGATGCCAAATAGTTCATCTTCACATCAGGGCTGATGCGACCTTCAAAATTGCGGTTTCCAGAGAGAACGGCTGTGACAGCAAGATCATGCTCGTTGATCGCCTTACTAATTTCAACTGGAAGTGGCCCAGAGTTGCCAATACATGTAACGCAACCGTAGCCAACTAAGTTGAAACCTAGTTGCTCCATATATCTAGTCAAATCTGCCTTGTCATAATAATCGGTAACTACCTTAGAGCCCGGTGCCAACGTGGTCTTCACCCATGGCTTACTCCGTAGACCCTTTTCTACGGCCTTCTTGGCAAGCAGCGCCGCTCCAATCATCACTGAAGGATTGGAAGTATTGGTGCACGATGTGATGGAGGCGATTGCAACTGCTCCATTAGAGATAGAGGTCGCTTTCCCGTTGACCGAAACGTCGATCGCTGCTCGCGAACTATCCGCGCTCAGGTAACTCGGAATGATCTCGTTGAAAGCCTTCTTGGAATTTGAGAGCGAGATGCGATCTTGCGGGCGCTTCGGTCCGGAGATAGAAGGCACAACTTCCGCCAAATCAAGTTCAACATATTCGGAGAAGCGTGGCTCGATCGCTGGGTCGTGCCAGAGGCCATTGCGCTTGGCATACTTTTCTACAAGCTCAATCTGTTCTGAACTGCGACCCGTCAGAGTCAGATAGCGCAGAGTTTCTTCATCGATAGGGAAGATGGCACAGGTCGATCCGTACTCCGGTGACATATTGCCGATGGCGGTGCGATTTGCCATGGGAAGCGCAACAACTCCAGGACCGTAAAATTCTACGAACTTTCCGACAACGCCGTGTTTACGTAAACGCTCCGTGATCGTCAAAACCAGATCAGTAGCAGTTGTCCCAACGGGCAGCTGCCCCTTCAATTTAAATCCGACGACGCGCGGGATGAGCATAGAGACGGGTTGGCCAAGCAGAGCGGCTTCGGCTTCGATACCGCCAACTCCCCATCCGAGTACGCCAAGGCCATTGACCATCGTCGTATGTGAATCTGTGCCGACCACAGTATCTGGGTAAGCGCGCAGAGTTCCATCCACGGTCCGAGTCATGACAACGCGAGCTAAGTATTCAATATTTACCTGGTGCACGATTCCAGTTCCGGGTGGAACAACTTTAAATTCATCAAAAGCACTCTGACCCCAACGCAGGAAGCGATAGCGCTCTTTATTACGCTGATATTCAATGTCGGTATTCTCTTCAAATGAGGTAGCGGTTCCGAAGATATCCGCAATCACAGAGTGGTCAATAACTAACTCCGCGGGAGCTAGTGGATTTACCTTTGTGGGATCTCCCCCTAAATCAGCAATCGCCTCACGCATAGTGGCGAGGTCAACGATGCACGGCACCCCAGTGAAATCTTGCATGATGACGCGGCCGGGGGTGAATTGAATTTCAGTATCGGGCTCAACTGTTGGATCCCATTGCGCCAGCGCTTGAATCTGACTCGCGGTGATATTGGCACCGTCTTCGGTGCGCAGCAGATTTTCCAAAAGCACCTTAAGGCTGAAAGGTAGGGTCGCCGCACCTTCTAAGCCGGTGATCTCGAAGATCTCGTAACTCTGGCCAGCAACATCAAGGTTGCTCTTCGCGTTAAAGGAATTTTTGCTCATCGTGGCTAAATCCTATCCCACGCTCACAAAGAGATTATTGGCCCTCCCGCTAGGCAGGGATGAAACGCGCCACACACTCGACATGCTGTGTCTGTGGAAATAGGTCATAGCCCACCAGATAATCCATGCGATATCCCGAGGCGAGCAAGAGCTTGGCATCGCGAGCGAGAGAAGCAGGGTCGCACGAGACATAGACGATAGCCCGGGGATGGGTGCGAGTCATCACGGTTACAACCTCTTCGCCAGCGCCGGTTCGTGGTGGATCGAGCAAGATCACATCTGGATCGGAGATCTTCGGCAGACGAAATTCAACGGTTCCGGGGTGAATCTCTACATTCTTCGCGCCTTTGAAAATCTTTTGCGCATCAGCAATGGCGCGACGATCCGCTTCAATAAGATGCACCTTTCCATTTGCTCCGACCTGGGCGGCCATGGCTGCGGTGAAAAGTCCGACTCCCCCGTAAAGATCACATACAACTTCCCCAGGCAGGAGTGCCAACTTGGAAATGACTTCCGCAATCAGAGTTGCGGGAGCCTTGGTGTGCGCCTGCCAGAAACTCTGCGGCGAAATTTGATAGGTAACCCCATCTACCTTCTCAACGAGTTGCGTTGGGCCAGAGATACTTCTACCTGCTCTGGTCACACTCACTTGGCCGGTGCTCGTTGCAGCAACCTCAATCCGATCATCGCCATTCCAGTGCCGCTGCGCAAGCGCAGCTACATTCATCGCGGAATCTGCGATTGCGCAATCGTCAATCTCAATAACTTCATTACTCCGGGCGGCGTAGAAGCCGATCCTCCCATTGTCGCCGATGGCGAAATCCATCCTGGTGCGCCAGTGCAAACCATCCGCCGGTTCAACCGCCAGAACCTCACACTTGACCTCAATGCCTCCCATGCGGGAGAACTGCTCCATGATTACCTGAGCCTTGAGCACTCTCTGGAAGTCGAGATCGATATGTTGGAAATCGCATCCACCACATCCTCCAGGGCGGGCAAATTTACACGGCGCTGGAATTCGATGCTCTGAGGGGGTAACTATTTCGATCGCATCCCCGCGAGCCATCTTGGAGTTAACTGAGGTAATTTCCACAACTGCCTTTTCGCCCGGGATGGCGTACCGCACGAAGATGACTTGACCCTCGAAGCGGGCGACGCAGTGGCCCCCATGAGCGATCTTTTCAATCTCAACAGTGACCTGCTGGCCAACTATCAAACGTTCACCCGTAGGTACTGCTGCATCCATTACTCAATTCTATGCTCTGTTCGAGAGCTCGAGTTCCTAACCAGGAGGCGAGGGCGTGGTGTAAGTTCTTCCCCGTGCATGTAGTCATAATGGGTTGCGGTCGCGTAGGTGCTGGCTTATCCAAGGCTCTAGAGGCCGCTGGGCACTCCGTAGCCATTATTGATCAAAATCGTGAAGCCTTCCGTCGACTTGGTCCAAACTTCCAAGGTCGCACCGTCGCTGGCGTCGGTTTCGATCAAGATATCCTGCTTGAGGCCGGCATTGAAAGTGCTGGAGCCTTCGCAGCAGTTTCCAATGGAGATAACTCAAATATTCTGGCGGCTCGCGTTGCGCGCGAACGCTACAACGTTCCAAATGTCGTCGCTCGTATCTACGACCCAGAGCGTGCCGAAATTTATCAACGTCTGGGAATTCCGACAGTAGCAACCGTACTTTGGACCACCGATCAGATGATGCGCAGATTGGCACCTGAGGGATCACAATCAGAGTGGCGAGATGCGAGTGGCACCGTCCAACTCGTGGAAGCCTCGCTGCACCGCACCTGGTTTGGACGTCCTGCACTTCTTATCGAAGAGGCCACCGGCGCGCGCGTTGCTTTCATCACCCGCCTGGGCGAGGGTCTGATTCCAAATAGCCATACCGTTTTGCAGGAAGGCGATCTGGTCCATGTAATTCTCATGGAGGCGGACCGCGCCAAGTTAGATGAAATACTCTCCCGCGAACCAGAAGTGAATTAAGGCGACCCATGAGAATTGCTATTGTCGGAGCAGGAAATGTTGGTCGAGCAATCGCTCGCGAATTGATTCAGAACAAACATCACGTTCTCTTGATTGATCGCGACCCCAAAGCTCTCAAGATGGATACCGTCCCCGAGGCAGAGTGGCTAATGGCCGATGCCTGCGAAATATCCTCATTAGACAATGCCAAACTTTCTAATTGCCAGGTACTTGTTGCAGCCACAGGTGATGACAAGGTAAATCTCGTCTCCTCACTGCTCGCCAAGACCGAGTACGGAGTTCCACGCGTCGTCGCTCGAATTAACCATCCAAAAAATGAATGGCTCTTTGACTCCTCATGGGGCGTGGATGTTGCAGTGTCTACCCCAAGAATCATCTCCGCTCTCGTTGAAGAGGCCGTGACCGTGGGTGATGTCGTTCGACTCTTCTCGTTAAAGCGCGGTGGTGCAAACCTCGTTGAGATTACTCTGCCGGATGGTGCCAAGGCCTCCGGTAAGACAGTTGGAGAAATAGCATTCCCTGCGGGAAGTTCACTCGCCTCCATTGTGCGTGACGGCCATGTTATTACGCCCAAGGATCAAGATATGTTGATGAGCGGCGATGAATTGATCTTTGTTTCAACCGCGTCAGCGGAATTGCTCTTGAAAGATGCCCTACTCGGCCTTTAACTCTGGCTTTACTGTAGGTACTTTACGCAAGATCAACCAGGTGCCCCAAGCGACCAGCAAGAAGAATGGTGTTCCCATAATTAACCGAGCGGTACCAAGCCAATTGATGTGGTTTGTTCGATAGAGCGGATACTGCACTAGTAAACGCGAGGCGAAGAGCGCAACCCAGAGCCAGCCCGCCCGCAGATAAGCCTTTTTACGCGCAGGTACTTTGCGCCAAGCAAGATTTTCGCCGAGAACTGGTCCGAGTAGTACGCCAAGCACTGGCCAACCTGCAAAGTTCGCAACGCTATAGATGATTCCATAAATCACATTGATGATGAGACCGGGGAGGTAGAAATCTGCTGCTTTCCCTGTGTGACGAGCAAGAAGCGCGCAGAACACGACACCAATCACACCAGAGATGGCATGTTGCAGGGTTTCGCGCTTCACCAAGCGAGCGATAGAGAATAAGACCGAGAGAACAACCGCTGTAATGGCTGAGTTGTTGAGGCTGTGCGTGATATTGAAGACGAGAAGGAAAACGATGGAGGGTAAGCCGCTGTCGAGCAAGCCGCGAGTTCCACCGAGAGCGCCTAGGACTTTTGCTTTATCTTCCAGATGGCCGTCATAACTCATTTCGACGCTGTACCTGTCGAACCAAAACCTCCACTGGCGCGTTCTGAACCAGGAAGTTCTTCCACTTCAACGAATTGGGCAGCTTCTACCCTCTGAATAACTAGTTGCGCAATGCGGTCACCCTTCTTGAAAGAGATCGCCTCGCGCAAATCATGGTTAATTAGAATTACTTGTAACTCTCCCCGGAATCCTGCATCCACCGTGCCAGGAGTATTGACCATAGATACCCCATGCTTAATTGCTAAGCCAGAGCGCGGGTGCACGAAGGCGGCGAACCCAAAGGGCAGAGCGATCGAGAGCCCCGTTGGAACAAGCATGCGCTCCCCTGGTTCGATGGTGACATCCACGCGCGTTGTAATATCCGCGCCTGCATCTCCCGGTTTACCGTACTGAGGGAGAGGGACATCTGGATAGAGGCGCTTTACCAGTACTTCTACGCCTTTCACGGATTGATCTCAAAATCGGGATCAACGAAGGCGAGCAGCTTAGGATTTTCGCGGATGTGATCGATAAATTCCTTAGGCGCCTTCTCTAAGAAATGCGCCATAGGGACGATGACATAGAGAGAGCTGGCCCGCACGGCGACCGGTCCTTCATATGATTCCAAGTGGCCTTGCGCTTCGGCATAGACCTTGCGACCTGACTGACCGGTGATCTGCGCTGTTATATAGAGCTTGCTCCCAACTGGCACGGGCAAGATGAAATCTGTTTCTAATCGTGCCGTAACTGCAGGTGCGCGTATCAGCCACATGAGTTTTCCGAGCGCCTCATCAAATGCCAGCGAAAGCAATCCGCCATGAGCAAGACCGGGTGCGCCTTGATGATCGCTCGTCACGGTAAAGATTGCGGTGATGTTTTGACCTTCGCCCGCGTGGGCGACGAGGTGCAAACCTGTCGGATGCAATTCGCCACAGCCAAAACAATTGGCGTAGTGCGATGGAATTTGGGTACCGGGTGCTGGAGCTAGTGGATGTCGCTCTGGTACTACGGCATCAGGTGGCGGAGTTGTACTCGCTACTCGACTCATGGCGTCAGCCTAATGGTTTCACGGGGAGGTAAGGAATTGCCCTCTGGCAACGGGTAGCGTTCGGGTATGAGCAAGCATGCCGAAGTTTACAAGGAGCGCTCCCCCTGGCCGATCTGGCTCTGGCTCTTTCTCCTCTTTCTTGCCACCACTCTTGCCCTAGCCTTCTGGGCGGCGCTCGGTACGCGCTGGGGATGGATCACGATGCTGGTTCAGTTCGTTGGACTCCTCTTCCTCTCGCAGCGCACGGTCCTAACCATCGAAGTGACAGCTGAACAATTGCAGGTAGGTCGCGCCCATATTGATCGGAAGTATCTGGGAGCTATAACAGTCCTCTCCGCCGAAGAGATGCGCCAGTGGCGCGGACCGCTCTCCGATCCAGCTGGTTTTATGGCTCTGCGATTCTGGATCGCCCGCGGCGTGAAGGTCGAAATCAATGATCCCAAAGATCCGACTCCTTACTGGCTTATAAGCAGCAAAAAAGCGCAACCGCTAGCGGCTGCGCTTCAAAATAAAAGTATCTAGAAACTATTCGCAATCCTTGCAGACTGCTTTTACACCTTCACCCTTTGCTAATTGTGAAGTGTGATGAACGAGGAAGCAGCGCGAACAGGTAAATTCATCGGTCTGCTTTGGAACTACTCGCACCGTCAACTCTTCGCCCGATAAATCAGCACCAGGAAGTTCTAGGTTCTCCGCGGCATCTTCTTCATCGATATCAACTTGTCCTGATTGAGCATCTGCTCGACGGGCTTTTAACTCTTCAAGGGATTCCTCATGAAGTTCTTCATCCGTCTTTCTGGGTGTGTCGTAATCGGTAGCCATGGTGCACCTCCTTCGCGTCTAACTGCTACAGAACGCATCCACCTCAATGGGGGACGCTGAACTGCCCAACAGGGCGGATAGTGTCTTATAAAGCACCATCTTGGCTAATTAACACTCGGCGTGTCGGCTTTATTCCCGCGATTATAGGGAAACTTTAAGTTGTAGCCCTCTTAGAGCAGGCGCAGCGGCTCTTGCCCACGGGCAATCAACCGTTCAAAGTGATTTTCGCGCTTGTCGACAAAGGTGGCCACATCGCTAGTGCTCTTCTTAATATATGCCGCTAACTCATCGCGAGCTGCTGCGCCTTCGCCCGTAAGCGTCTCAAGTTCGAAGATTCCCCAGGCACGAAGCACGGGAAGAACTACATCCTCTAGATGCAACTTGAGATCGTAAATGCCGGCAAGAGCGATCTGCACCGACTTACGTCCCCACCCTGGCATACCTGCTCCTGGCATTTGAAAGTGAATCAACACATCTTTGATCGCGCACATCGCCGCATTCGGTTCTAACTTGATAGCAGCCGCAATGAGATTGCGATAAAAGAGCATGTGCAAGTTTTCATCGAGTGCAACGCGTGCCAACATTCCTTCGCAAATTGGATCATCAGAGATGCGACCGGTATTGCGGTGCGAGATACGAGTAGCGAGTTCTTGGAAAGTCACATACGCAATGGTGTGCAACATATCGTTTGGATAAGGCGTTTGATATCCAACCTGCATATGTGCCATGCGCAAATCTTCTAATTCAATAGGATCCACTCCGCGAGTAGCCATTAGGTAATCGCGCAAAACAATTCCGTGACGAGCCTCTTCAGCCGTCCAGCGATTGATCCAGGTATTCCATGCACCGTCGCGACTTGTCGCAAAGGCAATCTCGGTGTGATACGAAGGCAAATTATCTTCTGTCAACAAATTGAGTACAAGAGAGTCCTGCGCAATTGCAGTCAATCTCGAATCTTTAGCTTCCCAGGCATCGCCATTAAGTGGACCAGCAAAGGTGCGACCTTCTGACCATGGGACATACTCGTGTGGATACCAATCTTTTGTAGTCCGAATATGGCGCTCGATTTCGATCGCAACAGCAGGTTCAAGATCGCGAATCAATCGCGTCTGAATCTTGGGATCGATCTGGGCCATTGACTAACTCCTTTAAAGATGTGACGCAATGGAAGAAAGGTACCCTGCGAGTGCCAGTTACTCGCGAGTTTGGCGGCCCAACTTTGCAGTTCGCTGTGCTGCCTGCTCGGCACGCCACGCCTTAATAAGCGCGTGGTTACCTGAAAGAAGTACCTCGGGCACTTCGATCCCCCTCCAATTGGCGGGTTTGGTGAAATTAGGATATTCGACTACTTCATCGGGAAGGCTATGCGATTCTTCGACGAGCGACTCTGGGTTACCGAGCACTCCAGGAATAAGGCGAATGATTGCTTCCATGGTGACCAGGGTGGCAACTTCTCCCCCACCCAAAACATAATCTCCAATAGAAAGTTCGCGCACACGGACATTGGGTAGCGTTTGGTAGAACTCCGTCACGCGATAATCAATACCTTCATAGCGACCGCACGCGAAGATGAGATGCTCGCTCTGCGAAAGCTCCTCCGCTAACTTCTGTGTCAATTTTTCTCCGGCGGGAGTCAAAATAATGAGATCGTGAATAGCTGCGGACGAATCAGTTAGTACTTGATCAATCGCCTTTCCCCAAGGCTCCGGTGACATCACCATGCCCGCACCGCCCCCATAAGGCGTGTCATCTACACTCTTGTGGACTCCGTGAGCCTGCTCGCGCAGGTCATGAATACGAATCTCAACCAAGTCATTCTCTTCGGCCTTGCCTATGAGAGAAAGTTTGAGTGGTGTGAAATAGTCCGGGAATATCGAGATGAGATCGAAGGAAATTTTACTCATCGCCCGCCTCGCTCTCGCTGGAGTCATGGAGTTCGAGAAGGCCTTCGGGTGGAACCACGACGATTCTGCGATTTTCAATATCTACTTCAGGAACAAACTCAGCGATAAACGGGATGAGAATCTCGCCACGATCGCCCTTAATCGCGAGAACATCTTGACCAGGCAGATTGAGAACGTCGCTCAGTTCCCCGATTTTTGTGCCCGATTGAAGTACGACGGCGCAGCCAATCAATTGCTGGACGTGGTATTCATCTTCAAAAGCCGCTTCATCGCTCATATCTACATCAGCGAGCAGCAAGGTATCACGCACCTTTTCGATAGTGGTGCGATCGTTAATTCCTTGAAACTTAAGGAGCAAGATTCCATTGTGATCGCGCGCCGATTCGATGGTCATTGGACCATTAGTGGCGGGATCAGTTTCTAAACGCGCGCCAACGACAAAACGTTCATCAGGAAGGTCGGTGCGTATTTCGATGGTGGCTTCACCATGTACTCCGTGCGCCCGGCCAATTCGGCCGACGACGAGCAACATTCTTATCGGGCCTCGTCAGCCTCGATGAGATCTACTCGGACTGAGCGACCAGCGATTGCGCTGATGACTGTGCGAAGCGCACGTGCGGTGCGGCCATTACGACCAATCACCTTGCCAATATCTTCTGGGTGCACGCGCACTTCTAAAGTCGTTCCACGGCGATGAGTCTTCTCAGTAATGACAACCTCTTCAGGATTGTCAACGATTCCCTTTACGAGATGTTCGAGAGCCTCGTCAATCATGGTTATTCAGCAACCGCTTCAGCGACAACTTCAGCTACTGCTTCGGCAACTACCTCTTCGGCAATTACTTCAGCAACTACTTCTTCGACTGCAGCATCAACAGCGGCCTCTACAGCAGCTTCTTCAGTGGCTTGGACATCAGCAACAACCTCAGGTGTAACTTCCACAACAGGGTTTGCCTTGGCAGCCAACTTGTCGGCAGCCTTCTTCTTAAGAGTTGTTGCACCTTCTGCAGGCTCATTCATTGCTGAGTGAACGGCAGCTTCGTATGCGATGCGCTTATCTGGCTTTGGCACTGCAAAGCGAAGGGTTCCTTCGGTTCCAGGAAGGCCCTTGAACTTCTGCCAATCACCGGTGATCTTCAAGATTGCGGTTACGGCTTCCGTTGGCTGTGCGCCAACTCCGAGCCAGTATGCGGCGCGAGCTCCATCAACCTGAATGAATGAAGGTTCAGCATTTGGGTTGTAGCGACCGATCTCTTCGATAGCGCGGCTATCCCGAGCGGTGCGAGCATCTGCAACGACGATACGGTAATGCGGGGTGCGGATCTTTCCGAAACGCATCAATTTAATTTTAACGGCCACGTGTGTGGTTACTCCTTGCGAGTGGTTCGGTTCGATCATCGCGCTGTCAGTGGGAGCGACAGGCGAATCTCAATCCATAATGGATGGGTATAAATCTAGTGAAGGGGTAGAGGGCCCTTGCACAGGGGGCCAATCTTGCCATCTAGCGGGGCTGGGGCCAAATTGGCGAATTACCCCTGCTCGGCAGCGCGCTTCGCGGGATTTCCAGACTTGGACTTCTTCTTGGGAGGGAGCGCTTTATTGGTCCTGGGTAGGGCTGGCATTCCAGGCATAGCTGGCATTCCCGCAGGCAATCCCCCACCATTGCGCATCTGACGCATCATCTTCTGGGCGGTCGAGAAGCGATCCACCAGGTTGTTGACCTCTGAGACGGCGCGGCCACTGCCTTTGGCAATTCTGGCCCGGCGCATACCGTTGAGGATCTTTACATCGTGGCGTTCGGCTGGGGTCATCGACTGGATGATTGCCTCAGTTTTAACGAGATCTCCCTCATCGAAGTTATCGAGTTGCTTCTTCATGGCGCCGCTATTCATGCCAGGCAACATCCCCAGCATCTTGGTCATTGAACCCATCTTCTTCATAGCTTGCAGTTGGCTCAAGAAATCAATCAAGGTGAAGTCATCGCCCGCGGCGTACTTCTCTTCAAACTTTTTGCTGAGATCAGGATCGAAGGCCGCCTTAGCCTGCTCCGCGAGAGTCGCAACATCGCCCAATCCCAAGATACGCGAAGCCATGCGATCGGGGTGGAAGAGATCAAAATCCGTGGGCTTCTCTCCTGTTGCGGCAAACATGATGGGACGACCCGTGAGGGAAACAATGGAGAGAGCAGCGCCACCACGTGCATCGCCATCGAGCTTGGTAAGAACTACACCATCAAATCCAACGCCCTCCAAGAAACTGGCAGCGGTACGCACAGCATCTTGACCGAGCATCGCATCGACAATGAACAGGATCTCATCTGGCTTTACAGCGTCCCGGATTCGCGAGGCTTGACTCATCAACTCTTCATCGACGCCGAGTCGACCTGCGGTATCAACAATGACAAAGTTATGTAATTTATCTTCGGCAAATTTCTTACCCGCCTGGGCAACTTTGACAGGGTCTCCTACGCCGTTGCCTGGCTCCGGAGCAAAAACAGGAATTCCAACGCTGGCACCAACTTGTTGTAGTTGGTTGACGGCATTGGGGCGTTGCAGATCTGATGCAACTAAGAGTGGAGTGTTGCCTTGGTTCTTAAGATGCAGAGCCAATTTACCTGCAAGAGAAGTTTTACCTGCACCTTGTAAGCCCACCAACATGATGACGGTGGGGGCTTTCTTCGCCATCCGAATGCGACGGGTCTCGCCTCCCAGAATCTTTACCAGTTCGCTGTTAACAATCTCGAAGATGCCATTGGCGGGATTTGTACTCTTATTGATCTGATCAAGAGAATCGAGAGAAAGTTCTTTGATAGTTGCGGTAAAGGAATCGGCAACAGCCAGAGCGACATCCGATTCGATCAAAGCGGTACGAATCTCTGCAACGATCTCGTCTATATCCCCAGCCTTGATCCGCCCGCGAGAACGCAGGGATGTCAGGGCAGATGAGAACTTGGCAGAGAGCGAATCGAACACGGCGTAAGGGTACTAGTCCTGAGAGGTCAAGATAATCTCGAGCTTGGCCGCTAGTTCATGCGCATGGTCATTTGTGAGTGGGGCGCCCTGCAAATCTGTTACGTAGAGAGTGTCAAAGGCCTCCGCTCCCAGGGTTGAAACGATCGCTCCTCGGATATCTACTCCGAACTCCGAAATAGCGGTGGTCACCGTATGCAAGAGCGCGGGACGGTCGTGCATACGCACTTCGATGATCGTGGCATCCGTAACTATCTGGGTGATGGCAGAGACAACCGGAGGTGGAACTGGAATCCCAGGACGTCTGCGATATGAGCGAATCCGCTCGTCGATGCGAACTTGTAAATCCTCTGTCCCCACCAGTGCGCGCTCGATCAGATCAACAAGTCCATCATGGGAGGGCATCTGTACATTCACATCGGCGCTGACTATCCAATTCATGACAGCAACGCGATCTACGGTACGAGTCTTTGCCGACCTCACATCCAGACGAGTAACGGTAAAGACGGCAGATATCGCCGAGAGCAGGCCCAAACGATCTGGGGCAACGATCTCGATATCGAATACATCCCCGCGATCGAAAATTTCCACGGTCAATTTATTCTTGCCAGCTTTTGCTAATTGCTCTGGAGTTAATTCTGGTTGAGGAGCTGGGGCGATTCCCTGCATGGCTGCGAGTGTGCGCTTCACCAGCGTCTCCACTAGCCCAGCCTTCCAACTTGTCCACGCAGTTCTTCCAGTGGCTTCCCCATCGGCGATGCTCAGCGCATGTAGCAGCTCCAAGAGCTCGGCGCTGTCTACCAGCGACATGACATATTCGATCGTCTGCGGATCATCGAGGTCGCGGCGCGTCGCAACTGTAGGCAATAACAAGTGGTGAACAACCATCTGGGAGAGCGTTTGTGCATCACCATCGCTAAACCCCAAACGTCTTGCCAGCGGAAGCATTAACTCTCCGCCAAATTCAGAGTGTTCTTGGTCCGCATATCCCTTTCCGATGTCATGGAAGAGCGCGGCAACTAGAAGAAGATCTGGTCTATGTACTTCACGCGTAAGGGCAGCGGCATGCACTGCCGTCTCTAACATATGGCGATCCACGGTGTGGTGATGGAGCACATTGCGCTGGGGCAAGAAACGAACGTGTGCCCATTCCGGTATCCATCTAGCAATAAGCCCCTCTTGATCCAAGGATTCAAATACATCAACCATGGACTCCCCTGCACCAATGAGCGCGACCAGATCTTCGCGCGACTGACGCGGCCACGGAGTGGAGATCTCGTGGAAGCCTTCTGCGATGCGGATCGTGCTCTCTAGAGAGAGCCGAACTCCGCGTTGCGCTGCCATAGCTGCGGCCCGTAACCCAATTCCAGCATCCGCGGCAATGTCATAATCGGCGATTACGCCTATCTCGTTGCGAAAACGCTCCAGCCCCTTGGCAATTGGAATCCGCTTATCTCGTCGCAACGAAATCCGATGGAGCCGCTCATCGATCCGATGCCAAACCAGCTGCATGACGTAGTCCACGGCGCGGGCCGCTTTGGAAATTTCCAACATCAAAGCATCGGCATCCGAAAATCCCATATCGGCGGCAACGGCATCTTGTTCAGTTAATAGAAGTTGATCCCTGGTGCGACGCGTGACTCCGTGCAGAGAATCGCGCACGTTGGCAAAGAGAGCCTCCGACTCAGCGAGTCGATCCAAGGCGACTGGTATGAATTCACTTTTGGCCAACGAGCGAATTGTGGTGATGTCGCGTAACCCACCCCGTGCCTCTTTAAGATCGGGTTCCAATAGAAATGCCAGTTCACCAGAAGTTCTAGTGCGCTGATCTATCGTCTCGCGCACCATGGGGAGATAGGTGCGAATCCTGCGACGCCACTGTCTATTGGCATCTGCAGCGATACCGAGAGTTAAATCTTCGTTACCTGATATGTGCCTAATATCGAGAAGTCCGAGAATTACCTTGATATCCGCTTTCGCAACAACTTTTGTTTCGGCTCTGGTGCGGATTGAGTAATCAACTGGGCGACCCGTGGTCCACAAAGGATTGAGCATTGCTTTGATGAATACGCTCAACTGGTGCTCTGGCAGACCCGTATGGATAAAGACGATATCCAAATCCGAACCCGGAGCTAACTCTCCGCGCCCAAACCCCCCGACAGCTGCTAGCGACATCTGCCGGTCAGTAACTCCAGAGACGGCAAGAGCGCCGTGAAAGAGATCTACGAGTTCACGATCACTCGCATCTGATCTTTCGCGGCGCTCCCTTGTACCCATGTTGGTAGCCTACTTAAGTGCTAACTTAAATTGCGTCGACTCCACGCTCACCGGTTCGGACTCGAACGATATGGTCGACAGGAACTGACCAGACCTTTCCATCTCCGATTGCCCCGGTAGAAGCCGCCTTGACGATCACATCGATGACCTTGTCAGCATCTGCTGAGTCAACGACAACTTCAAGACGGATTTTTGGAATGAGATCGATCGTGTATTCAGCACCGCGATAAACCTCGGTATGACCACGAGTACGACCAAACCCCATAGCCTCAGAGACTGTCATGCCTGTGATACCAAATGCGTTCAGTGCATTTTTGACATCATCCAACTTAAATGGCTTGATGATTGCTGTAATGAGTTTCATGTTTGCCCCTTAGTGGATTAGTTCTTGGTAGCGAAGTTAGAGAGAAAACGAGAGCCATCGCTAAATGTGGCGGACTCGTATGCAGTTTCGGCGTGCTGTGAAAGGTCGAGACCAGCGGACTCGTCCTCTTCTGATACACGCAAACCTACTGTCTTCTCGATAGCTAGCGCCAAGATGTAGGTGACTACGAATGAATAGACAACGACTGCGACTACTGCAAGCACCTGGTGACCCATCAGTGTCCACCCGCCCTTATAGAAGACGCCGTTTGCACCGTTGATCATTGCGCTTCCAAAGAGCCCAATCAAGAGCGCGCCCAAGATGCCACCGACAAGGTGCACCCCAACAACGTCTAAAGCATCATCAAATTTGAAGATGTTCTTGAGCGCGGTTGCCAAGCAGCAGATGATTCCGGCGAGGAAACCGATCACGATGGATGCCATTGGGCTGACGAAACCACATGCAGGTGTGATTGCGACGAGACCAGCGACAGCACCAGAGGCAGCACCGAGCGTTGTGGAGTGACCATCGCGAATCTTTTCGGTGAGGATCCAACCGATAAGAGCCGCGCCGGTTGCGGTGTTGGTGTTGACGAAGGCGTAAGCCGACAAGGTGTTAGCGGATAGCGCGGATCCGGCGTTAAAACCGAACCAACCGAACCACAGCAAACCAGCACCAAGAAGTACATACGGCACATTGTGTGGACGCATACGCTCTTTCGGCCATCCCTTGCGCTTGCCAATTACCAGAATAACAGCGAGGGCCGCTGCTCCGGCGTTGGCATGAACAACAGTTCCGCCAGCGAAATCTTCGGCACCCTTCTTGGCCAGCCAACCTGCTGGTGAGAATACCCAGTGCGCAACAGGTGCGTAAACAAGAATTAACCAGAGTGATGAGAAGGCAACCCAGCTACCAAACTTAAGTCGGTCAGCAGTTCCACCAGTGATAAGCGCTGGAGTAATTATGGCGAACATCAATTGGAATGCGACGAAGACCATTGGGGGAATCGTGAGCGACAGTCCAGTGGGCTGTTCCCAAATATGGTTGAGACCAAATTGGTGCAAGTTGCCGATGAGGCCGCCAGTTCCATTGAAAGCCAACGAATATACGCCGGTGATCCAAAGGATCGAAACCATTCCCATGGTGACGAAGTTCTGTGCCAACATTCCAAGCACGTTCTTACCGCGGACCATGCCACCGTAGAAGAATGCCAGGCCAGGGGTCATGAGAAGAACGAGAGCTGATGACGCCAAAATCCAGGCGGTATCAGCATGATTTGTTGCATCAGTTGATGTTGCTGCAGCGGACACAGTTGCGCCCATTAAGAAATGCATAGGGTCTCCATTTTTTGTTAAGGTGAGGAGATCTCATCATTGAGAGGTTCGAAGAAAGTTGGCCGACACTGGCACGAACTTATTGGTCTTACGAACGGCGATAATTTAACAGACGAATGCCTTATTCGGAACCAATTAGGCCAGAAATATAGGCAGCAGAATCGAAGACCTCGAAATCATCCGCCCCTTCTCCGGTTCCCATAAATTTGATGGGTAATCCACTCTCGCGTTCGATTGCGAGGGCGACTCCCCCCTTGGCGGAGCCATCCATCTTGGTCAAAATTAGACCGGTGACCCCAACGCTCTCGGTGAAATGGCGCGCCTGAACAATCCCGTTCTGCCCTGTCGTGGCATCGACCACGAGCAGCACCTCATCGACTCCCCCGGCCTTCTCCAGAACTCTACGGATCTTCGAGAGCTCGTCCATCAAATTCGATTTCGTGTGCAGCCGGCCCGCGGTATCCACGATCAGGTAATCCACGCCTTCTTGAGTAGCGCGCCGCGCCGCATCAAAGACAACTGATGCTGGGTCTCCCTGGAATTTTCCGGCGACGACAGGCACGCCAATCCGCTCTCCCCAAGTTTGCAACTGTTCAATGGCGGCGGCACGGAAGGTATCTGCTGCTGCCACAACCAGAGTCTTGCCCTCTCGATTAAGCATCTGCATCAACTTGGCAACCGATGTGGTCTTGCCAGTTCCGTTTACTCCAACAACGAGAATCGTCGTGGGACGCGAGGCGGCAAATGCCAAATTACGAGGAGCCTGCGTGAGCGCATTGTTTAGAGCGGCTTTGATCGCAAATTCCGCTCCCTCGGATTTATCGCTCTTCGCAACCGCGATCAACTCATCGCTCAGTGCTGCGCCAAGATCTGCCTCTATCAGAACGGTGCGGAGTTCTTCCCAATCAGAGGCCGCAACGGATCCGCCCCGAAGTTTGGCAATGATCTTGCTAAAAAGTGCCATAACAACAGAGCCCTAAGTTAAACGGATTCTGATTCGCGCAAGCGCTGTGAAATAACTTCAGATACGCCATCGCCACGCATCGTTACGCCATAGAGCGCATCGGCGATCTCCATCGTGCGCTTTTGGTGCGTGATGATGATCAACTGAGACTTTTCGCGAAG
>JBAXVT010000079.1:0-3920 GCA_037128715.1 Actinomycetes bacterium | reverse complement strand
ACTACTGCAAGTGATGGCTTCTTACTCATCGTCCACTTCCTCCATATACAACTGCTTCGTCGTCGGAATCTAATTCAAAGGCGGTGTGCGCGGCTTTAACTCCGCTCTCCAGATCGGTGTCACGCACGATTACAGAGATACGAATCTCTGAGGTCGAGATCATTTCGATGTTGATGCCGGCATCGGCGAGGCAGGCGAAGAATGTTGCGGTGACTCCAGGGTGTGAGCGCATTCCGGCACCAACCAGCGATAACTTTCCGACTTGATCGTCATACAGCAACGATACAAATCCGATTTCGCCTTGTATATCTTTAAGCAGAGCGGTCGCTTCAGCGCCGTCGCTCTTGGGAAGCGTGAAGGAGATATCAGTCAACCCCGTCGCGGCCGCAGAAACATTCTGAACGATCATGTCGATGTTGATATCAGAGTCGGCGATCGCTTGGAATATTCGCGCTGCGATACCTTTACGGTCCGGAACACCAACGATGGTGATCTTCGCTTCGCTCTTATCGTGGGCGATGCCACTAATAATTGCCTGTTCCATATCTTCCGCTCCTTCGGGATGATCCTGAACAATCCAGGTGCCTTCTAAGTTTGAAAATGATGAGCGAACATGAATCGGGAGGTTGTAACGACGGGCGTACTCGACACAGCGCAGATGTAAAACCTTGGCACCGCTGGCAGCCAGTTCGAGCATCTCCTCGTAAGTGACGGTTGTAAGTTTGCGGGCAGTTGGTACTACGCGCGGATCGGCGGAGTAAACACCGTCGACATCTGTGTAAATTTCGCAGACATCTGCATCGAGAGCAGCAGCGAGCGCGACGGCAGTTGTATCCGAGCCACCGCGACCCAAGGTTGTTATGTCGTTGGTGTCTTGCGAAACTCCTTGGAATCCCGCCACGATCGCAATGTGGCCACCATTGATCGCCTCGCGGATTCGGCCTGGTGTCACATCAATAATGCGCGCTTTTCCATGGGTGGAATCTGTAATCACTCCAGCTTGTGATCCCGTAAAGGACATCGCCTCATGTCCCAGATTTCCAATTGCCATGGCAAGTAGCGCCATCGAAATGCGCTCGCCTGCAGTTAAGAGCATGTCCAGTTCGCGCCCACTTGGCATCGGTGAGACTTGATTGGCGAGGTCAATTAACTCATCGGTGGTATCACCCATGGCCGAAACCACGACAACAACCTGGTGGCCCGCCTTTTTTGTAGCAACGATCCGTCCGGCGACCCGCTTTAGCCCTTCGGCATCAGCAACGGAGGAGCCGCCGTATTTCTGGACAATTAAACCCATGGCAGAACTTTGACATAGAAGCAGATGAATTCGCGGATTGTCTCAACATATAAGACGCCTAACTGTCTTGAATAATGAGATTATTACTATTCGACGGTGCGGCGACCTTCAAAGGCACGTCCCAGGGTTACTTCATCTGCATATTCAAGGTCCCCGCCCACAGGCAGACCGGAGGCTAAACGACTGACCTTGATACCCAAGGGCTTGATCTGGCGGATCAGGTATGAGGCGGTCGCCTCTCCTTCCAGGTTTGGATCGGTGGCGATGATCAACTCTTGGATATTGGTATCAGCCAAGCGCGCCATCAATTCACGGATTCTCAAATTTTCGGGGCCCACGCCATCGATGGGAGAGATGGCTCCCCCGAGGACGTGATACTTGCCGCGAAACTCGCGCGTCTTTTCAATCGCCATAACATCTTTGCTCTCTTCGACTACGCAGATGAGCGAGCCATCACGACGGGGATCACGACAGATGCGACAGAGATCTTCTTCCGAGATATTGCCACACTCGATACAAAATTTAACGCGCTCTTTAACGGTGCGTAAAACATCAGCTAAGCGCGTCACATCCACGCGCTCGGATTGAATGATATGAAATGCAATGCGCTGCGCCGACTTTGGTCCGATGCCAGGCAGTCTGCCGAGCTCGTCGATTAAGTCTTGAATGGCTCCTTCGTACATCAACGTTCAAATTCTCTAATGACTTGTGCCCCGAGTTCGCGCGCAAGTAGCGCAGTTCCGGAGAGCTGATCAGCATCAGTTGACTCTTCAGTTGTCCGCTCGTATTGCGGCGCGCTGATAGAAGGGTCAACGACTACTTCTATTTTGCGCACCAATCCCGTGACGTCTAGGAATGCGCCGGCCAAAATTTCTTCACTGCCACTTCGTACAAATGAGTCACGTGCGCCAGCGTTAACGATGCCGATGGTGATCGCATTGTCATCCACGGCCAATACTTGTGCGCTCGCAGAGAGCAGCGACCAGGTAAGGCGGCGGCGCTTCTTAACATTTTCGATAACATCAGGCCAGAGGCGACGGAGTGCTGCGATATCAACGGGACCAACTGCTTGGGCGACAACTGGTGCTGGTGCGGCAACCTTCACTACCTTCTTTCCTTCCACTGCTTCGACAGGCTCTGGAACTTTTACCGCTTTAACAGGTGTGGGGGTTGGAGCTGCAACTGGCTCAGCAACCGGGGTGGAATGAGTAACAAGATTTACTCCGCGCTCCAAACGTTCGATGCGGGCAATGAGAGCAGCGTCATCGCCAGTGGGAAGCAAAATTCGCCCACAAATGAGCTCGAGGATCAAGCGGGGTGCTGTTGCACCACGCATCTCGGTCAAGCCTAAAGAGGTGATATCAGCAGCGCGAATGAGGGTCGCTGCGCCAATCAAATTAGCCTGAGTGCGCATGCGGTCGAGTTGATCCTCTGGGAAATCACGAAGCACGTGTGAGACGTTATCTTTAACGGCACCTACGATAATTAAATCGCGTAGGCGCTCCAAGAAATCTTGAGTGAAGCGACGAGGGTCTAAACCAGATTCAATCACTCTATCAATCGTGTTGAAGATCGTTGTGCTATCTCGCGCAGCGAGCGCGTCGATTGCTTCATCAAGTAGAGCGCCATCTGTAAAGCCTAAAAGCTGTACTGCAATGTCATAAGTGACTCCATCGGGACCGGCGCCAGCTAAGAGTTGTCCCAGAACCGAGAGAGCGTCGCGAACTGATCCGCCACTAGAGCGAACAACTAGTGGAATAACTCCCTTGGCAACTTTGACTCCTTCGAGATCGCAGATCTTCTCGAGATGGGTAGAGAGAATTCCGGGCGGTACTAAACGAAATGGATAGTGATGAGTGCGCGAACGAATAGTTGAAATCAACTTATCTGGTTCGGTAGTTGCAAAGATAAAGATGACGTGGGGAGGTGGCTCTTCTACAACTTTGAGTAAGGCGTTGGCAGCGCCGGGTCCGAGTTGGTGTGCCTCATCAATAATGTAAATCTTGTAACGCGCTTGTACCGGGGCGAAGAATGCTTTATCGCGTAAGTCGCGCGCATCGTCAACTAATCCGTGAGTCGCAGCATCAAGTTCCATAACATCAATCGAGCCTGGGCCATTGGCAACAAGATCGGTACATGATTGACAGGTGCCGCACGGATTGGGCGTTGGTCCATTTACACAATTGAGCGAGCGCGCCATGATGCGAGCGCTCGAAGTCTTGCCGCAACCACGAGGGCCGCTAAATAGATAAGCGTGGTGAATATTGCCCGCGGCTAAGGCGTTGGAAAGCGGCACCGTGACATGCTCTTGCCCAATGACCTCATCGAAGGTCGAGGGGCGATACTTTCTATATAGAGCGAGTGACACCGTTCTCCTTCTTATTAGGGATCCTCCGTGCACCCGCCAGAGCGCACCTACCCTTGCTACCTTCCGGTCCTGGGGGAGTTCAGTACGGTAACGCCGCACGGAGGATCTGTGGGCAATCATAGTTTCCAGAGCCGATAGGCTACGACTCGCTGGCCGAGAGGCCCGCACTGGAGAATTCGCATAGCGGCCGAGTGCGCACGCTTGGAAAGCGTGTAAAGGGCAACCTTTCGAGGGTTCAAATCCCTCATTCTCCGC
>JBAXVT010000078.1:0-3974 GCA_037128715.1 Actinomycetes bacterium | reverse complement strand
TCCTGCCATTTAGAAATGTACCTAAACAAGAGGAAGCGGTAGCGGTGAATGAGTTCTCTTCCTAAAAACTTCGGTTCCGCTTTCGACTTGAGCGCGTTAAAGAATCCAGTGTCGGCCGCAGAGTTATCCGGTATTTCTATTACCCAAGCAAATTTGATGCAGGATGTGTTGCCGGCATCGCATGCACAAGTAGTTATTTTGATCTGCTGGTCCGCGCGCTCTGCCCAATCACAATCGGTGATGGCGGCGTTAGGAAAGATGCACGAAGATGATTCAGCTAGACCTGAAGGTGCCGGATGGCTGCTCGGTAATGTGAATGTTGATATCGAACCAGAGGTAGCACAAGCGCTACAGGTGCAGACCGTGCCACTAGCGCTCGCAATTATTCAAGAGCAAGTGGTTCCACTCTTTGAAACTGTTCCCACAGTGCCGCAATTGCGCTTAGTGGTGGATAAGGTTTTGTCTTTGGCCGCAGAGCGCGGTGTTGGATCGGTTATCGCCGAGCCTGAAGGCGCTGTTGAAGAGAAGTTGGAACCCGAAGAGATAAAGGCCCTAGAGGCGCTGGAATCTGGCGATTTCGCCGGGGCTAAAGCCGCCTATCGTGAATGGCTAAATCGCTCCCCCAGCAATCCACTAGCCCTGCTTGGGTTTGCTCAGGTTGAGCTGCTCCATCGCATAGATGGCTTAGATTCTGCCGCAATTATTTCGCAAGCAAATCTCCGCCCCGCTGATATCGCTCTTGCGCAACAGGCGGCAGATTGCGAGATCGCCCAAGGAAATTTTGATGCCTCTTTTGCGCGTTTGATTGCCGCGGTAAAACTGGCAAGTGGAGATGAACGTAAAGCACTGCGCGAACACCTTGTAGGGTTGTTCGCATTGGTAGACCCAGCAGATCCGATTCTGATTCGTGCACGACAACAGTTAGCGAGTGCTCTCTTTTGACCATCATTGTCACCCGACGTGAACGTTTAAACCAAGGTCTTCTCTTCTTTTATTTTGGGGTTGCGGTTCTAGCGCTGGCCTCGCGCGCACCTGATCTAAAACATAATCTCAATGTAAACAACGGAACATTTGGGGTCTTAGTAAGTCTGGGCGCCATTGGGGCAGTCATCGCCTTCATGGTCGTCGGACAGTTGACTCACCGCATTGGAGTTGGCCCGGTTCTCGTCGTATCTGCTGCGTTTTTATATGGACCGATCGCAGCTATTCCACATATTCACACCCCCTGGGTCTATGTCTTAATGAATATCCTTCTCGGCGGTGCTTTCAATGCATACAACATCGCGCTGCACGATCAGGCTCTCAAGCGCCAACTACTGAGTGGCGAAAAATCTATCCCAAAGATGCATGGCATCTGGAGTTTTGGAACTTTGCTTTCAACGGTTCTCTCCATTGCGATTACCTCCCATGTTTCCCTGGCTTGGCATATCGGACCACTCATGGGAATTCTTTGGCTTGGGACTATGGTTGCGATTTTTAGAATTCGACCATTCTTAGTTAAGGGTGCACAGGATCATGGCGAGGAAGCACCGATCAAGGTTAGAGATACTTGGTCGATGCTGACCACTGATCGTTACATAGCGATCGCTTATGTCTGCGGAGTAATGGTGGAATTTTCCACGACTGACTGGGTGACTTTGTCCTCGCACCAAGAGATCAAGGCAAGTACAACTCTGAGTATCGTCCCGTACCTGACATTTATGATTGGAATGACTATCGGTCGTTTGGGTTATCACAAGATACAAGGAAAGAAATCTGATACTTATTGGATTCGCCTCACATCTCGAATCGGCGGCGGCAGCTTCATGGCCTTCTTGCTCTTGGCCAAATATTTTTCTACCCGTAACTTTGGCTTGGCTTTCACCTGCGAAATATTGGGATTCTTTATTGGCGGGTTGGGCGGTTCATACTTTGCTGGCGTACTCACTCAAATCGCCAGCCAGCGTTCTAGTTTCCCTGGAGGCGTGGTCGTTGCACAGATAGGTTTTGCGATCGCAGTATTGACCCTATTCGTGAAACTTGTGATTTCGTGGGTAGCCCAGGCGACATCAATTACTTACGGTCTAATGATTCCGGGAACGCTCATGATCGCGCTCTCGTTCTTCACAAAGCTAGGTCCTAAGAAGGTAACTTCTTAAGGATCAACCAGAACCTTCGGTGTTGCCGGCATCAGCAGCCGTTACATCTTCGATTTGGTACCTATCGATAGCCTCTTGAACTACCTTTGCCTTTATCTCACCGTTTTTGGCGAGTTGAGCCAGGGTCGCTACGACGATTGATTCAGCGTCGACCTTGAAGTGGCGGCGCAACGCACCTCGGGTATCTGACAATCCAAAGCCATCAGTACCGAGTGAATAGAAGTCCTGTGGGACCCAAGGAGCAATCTGATCCTGCACCGCACGCATGAAGTCGCTGACGGCGATAACAGGTCCATCAAATACTTCGAGCTTCTGGGTTACATATGCCACGCGTTGATCATGGGGATTGAGCAGGTTGTGGCGATCGGTTTCTAGGCCGTCGCGGCGTAGCTCGTTCCATGAAGTAACCGACCAGACATCGGCCTTGATTCCAAAGTCATCCATCAATAACTGTTGCGCTTTAATCGCCCAGTTGAGAGCAACGCCAGAGGCCAAGAGATTGACCTCGTTCTTGCCCTTCTTGGATGCGGGTGAGTACAAGTACATACCCTTGAGCAGACCTTCGACATCTAAGTTCTCTGGCTCTGCAGGCTGCATGTAAGGCTCGTTGTAGACGGTGAGGTAGTAATAGATATTTTCGCTGTCCTCGCCATACATGCGACGCAGACCATCTTTGACGATATGTCCGACTTCGTATCCGAATGCAGGGTCATACGCAACGACCGCTGGGTTGGTCGAAGCGAGAAGCGGAGAATGGCCATCTTCGTGTTGCAAGCCCTCGCCATTGAGCGTGGTGCGCCCTGCGGTAGCTCCAACAACAAAGCCACGACACAACTGATCGGAAGCAGCCCAGAAGGCATCACCGGTACGTTGGAATCCAAACATCGAATAGAAGATGTAGATCGGAATCATCGGTTCGTCGTGAGTTGAATAGGACGATCCAACCGCCGTGAACGAAGCAGTGGACCCCGCTTCATTGATGCCTTCATGCAAGATCACACCGGAAGTTGATTCCTTATAAGACAACATTAATTCACGATCCACCGCGGCATAAGTCTGACCGAGCGGTGAATAAATCTTGAGCGTTGGGAAGAGACTATCGAGTCCGAAGGTACGAGCCTCATCGGGAATGATTGGAACAAAGCGCTTGCCGATCTCGGGATCCTTTACGAGATCCTTGAGTAGGCGGACGAAAGCCATTGTTGTGGCGACTTCTTGTTGACCAGAACCACGCCGCACAGAGTCGTATGTGGAATCGACTGGTTGCGGCAGCGGACGAGAAATCTTGCGGCGCGACGGTACCGATCCACCGAGTTCGCGGCGACGTTCCATCATGTACTTGTATTCAGGTGATTCAACACCAGGATGGTAATAAGCAGGCACCTTGGCATCGATCGCTGAATCAGGCAGCGGAATATGTAAGGTATCGCGGAATTGGATGAGATCTTCGTGCGTCATCTTCTTCATCTGGTGCGTCGAGTTACGAGCCTCGAAGTGCGAGCCCAAAGTCCAACCCTTGATGGTCTTCGCCAAAATTACAGTTGGCTTGCCATTCTTTTCAGTTGCAGCCTTGTAGGCGGCAAATAGTTTGCGGTAATCGTGGCCTCCACGCTTGAGACCCCAGATCTTCTCATCGCTCCAATCCGCAACAAGAGCTGCGGTACGTGGATCGCGCCCAAAGAAGTTCTCGCGCACGTAGGCGCCACTTTCGGCCTTAAAGGTCTGGTAATCACCATCAGTAGTGCGATTCATCAAATCAACAAGCGCGCCTTCGCGATCGTTGGCAAGGAGTTCATCCCACTCGCGACCCCAGACGACCTTGATGACATTCCAGCC
>JBAXVT010000077.1:0-4129 GCA_037128715.1 Actinomycetes bacterium | reverse complement strand
GAACTTCTCAACTTTGCTGCTAATCGCCTCGGTAATACCGTGTATGAACT
This sequence comes from Actinomycetes bacterium, assembly GCA_037128715.1. Taxonomy (GTDB): domain Bacteria; phylum Actinomycetota; class Actinomycetes; order Nanopelagicales; family Nanopelagicaceae; genus PALSA-747. Next base: position 4,079 of record JBAXVT010000077.1, on the reverse strand, counting down.
GCACCAAGCCTCTATTAAGGCGGGCGACTTAGAACTCCTGGAGAAGATTTACTGGAACATTGGTCCCGGGGATCGCATCGGAATCGTAGGCGTAAACGGCGCCGGTAAGACAACGCTGATGAAAGTATTGAATGGTGAAGGGAAGGTCTTTGCCGGCAAGCTTGTTACGGGAGTAACAGTTAAGGCCGCTTATTTGTCGCAACATCTTGAGGAGCTAGATCCCACTTGGCGCGTGTTAGAAGCCGTGGAAAAAGTAGCAAATAGAGTGCAGTTAGGAAACGGAAAAGAACTTTCTGCCAGTCAACTGTGTGAACGTTTGGGATTTAACAAAGATCAACAGTGGACTCCCGTCGGAGATCTCTCCGGTGGAGAGCGACGCCGTTTACAACTTACGCGCCTACTCATGGATAGCCCGAATGTATTGCTTCTCGACGAACCAACAAATGATTTCGATGTGGAAACTCTCACCGCTCTCGAAGATTTATTGGACTCTTTTGGAGGGACTCTCTTAGTTATTTCGCATGATCGATATTTCTTAGAGCGAGTCTGCGATACCTTTGTTGGACTGGTGGGCGATAAGTCACTCCGAGACTTACCGCGTGGAATTGAGGAATACCTTGAATTGCGCCGTACCGGCCTGGCCTCTGGGAATAAGGAATCCGGGGTAAAGAAAGAATCGAGCATTTTGGAGCAAAAGGCACTTAAGAAGGAGATTGCACGCATTGAAAAGCAGATGGAGCGCCGGCAAGCGAGAATTAATGAAATAACCATCGAACTTAACTCAGTTGCCGCTGACCATAATAGATTGATTGAACTACATACCGAGCAAGAGAATTTACAGCGTGAATATGACGAGCTAGAGACGGCTTGGTTAGAGCTGAACGTCTCTTAATTGCTGCGCTGATTGCTCTGGCTTCAAGTCCATGATGAAGGCTCCCATTGCAGCTTCGGAGCCCGCTAGATACTTAAGTTTCCCTGGAGCACGCCTGATACTCGTAATCTGCCAATGTAAACCTAAAACTTCGCGGCCAGAACGCACCGGTGCTTGATGCCATCCGGCGATATAGGCCATTGGAATTCCAAAAACTCCATCGAGGCGGAGCAATACCTCTTTCGCTACTTCGGGGAATGCGTCGGCAACGGTATCGCTGAGGTCAGCTAAATCCGGAATAAATACTTTTGGCGCCACATGAATTTCAAAGGGATACCGAGCGGCGAAGGGGACGTACGCGATCCAATGTTCATTCTGCGCAATAATTCGTACTTCATCTTTGATTTCGCGATCAATGATGCTCGTAAGCAATGGAACATGGTGTTTATCGTAATGCTCTTGCGCGACCTGCAACATCTTTGTTGTGCGTGGAGTGATAAAAGGGTAAGAGTAAATTTGTCCGTGCGGATGGTTGAGTGTGACCCCAACCTCCTCTCCCCGGTTTTCAAAGACAAATATCTGCTCTACATATGGCAGCTTAGATATCTCACGGGTGCGGTCGATCCAGGCGGCCAATACCGTGCGCATCTGTGCCAGATCTAGACTTCCGAAACTTCCATCGTGCCGATCGGAGAAAACTACGACCTCGCAACGCCCTGTGGCCTGAATGGTTTCAGGCGGAAGTTGATCGGATGGTGCGGCGAAAGATGGAGAACGATTTTCAAAGACGACGACCTCAAAAGTTGAGTCGGCGACCTCGGTACCGAAATCACTCTGTGTCGGGCAGAGCGGACAGAACTCTTTAGGCGGCAGGAATGCACGCGCTTGGCGGTGAGCGGCCATCGCGATCCATTCACCGGTGAGAATATCTTCACGCATGTCACCCGGAAGCGGCCTAGGCTCAAAAGGGCGCGAATCGACTGCGGTACGGGCCACAGCCTCCCGGTCATAATAAAAGATCTGACGCCCATCAAACATTTGAAGTTCAGTGCGCTTCACAAAGGCCATGGCGAGAGCCTAATCCATATCCGTTTTGCGGTAAATCAATGAGCAGAGGCGCGCACCGCGGCAGCAACAGAAGTAACAACTCGGGGATCGAAGACGCTGGGGACTATGAAATTTGCATTGAGCTGGTCTGAACTGACGCAGTCCGAAATTGCGCGAGCAGCAGCAACAAGCATCTCATCGGTGATCTTATGAATTCGTCCATCTAACAAACCTCGGAAGATGCCCGGGAAGGCAAGAACATTGTTGATCTGATTGGGGTGATCGCTGCGGCCGGTTGCTACGACAGCGGCGTACTTTCGGGCGATTACAGGGTCAATCTCTGGCTCTGGGTTTGCCAAAGCGAAAACGATCGAGCCGGGTGCCATCGAGGCGACATCTGATTCCGTTAATACATTCGGTGCGCTCACACCAATAAAGATATCGGCTCCAGCCATGGCATCGCTGAGCGAACCACGGAAATCACCGGGATTGCAATTATCAACGAACCAGGTCCGCATTACATCGTCACCTGGCTTGTTCTCGAAGACCAGTCCATCCTTATCAAAGCCAATAATATTCTTTGCTCCACTTGCAACAAGAAGGCGGGCGACCGCCGTACCTGCTGCTCCCGCACCGCTCATGACGATTTTGCTATCAGCAAGATTTTTCTTGACGAACTTCAGCGCATTTGTCATCGCCGCGAGAACCACGATGGCGGTTCCATGTTGATCATCGTGAAAAACTGGAATATCTAAGAGTTCACGTAACCGACGTTCGACCTCAAAGCAACGAGGCGCAGAAATATCTTCTAGATTAATCCCGCCGTAAACCGGGGCGATAATCTGCACGGTGCGAACGATCTCATCGACATCTTGGGTGTCCAGGCATACGGGCCAGGCATCGACATCGGCAAAGCGCTTGAAGAGCGCTGCCTTGCCCTCCATAACGGGGAGAGCTGCTTCCGGGCCGATGTTGCCAAGACCAAGAACTGCGGAACCGTCTGTAACTACTGCGACGGTATTTCGCTTGATAGTTAACCGGCGAGCATCTTCTGGGTCGGCGGCAATCGCCTGGGAGATACGTGCTACCCCGGGAGTGTAAGCGCGCGACAAATCATCGCGAGTTTTCAAAGGAACTTTTGAATTGACTTCGATCTTGCCACCGAGGTGCAATAAGAATGTCCGATCACTCACTTTACGAACTGTAAGCATGGGATTTTCTGAGATTGCAGCGCTGATTCGCTCTGCATGTTCGCTATCCAGTGCATCGCATGAAACATCCACAGTCACGCGATCAATAAATGATTCGACAACATCAAGCGCGGTGATTGAAGCGCCGGCCGCGGTGATCGCAGCGGTTATCTCCGCAACTGGCTGTGCAGAAGGAGGACCTTCTACACGAATTGTTATTGCATAACCAGGACTGGTTGATGCCATTACACAACTCCGTAAAGTCGGTCGCCGGCATCGCCGAGGCCCGGAATGATGTAGCCCTTCTCGTTCAATTTTTCGTCGAGCGCGGCCGTGACCAAAGTTAAATTGGCCGCCGAACCGGCAAACTCTTTCTCCAACGCGGCAACGCCTTCCGGAGAGGAGAGAATGCAGATCATTGTTATGTCAGTGGCTCCTAGATCAATTAAATAATGTATTGCAGAGATCAAAGTTCCACCGGTAGCAAGCATTGGATCTAGGACGAAACACTCGTGGTTGTGTAAATCTTGCGGGAGGCGATTGGCATATGTCTTGGCCTGCAGGGTCTGTTCGTCACGGACCATGCCTAAAAAGCCCACCTGCACAGAAGGCATGAGTCGGAGCATCCCATCGAGCATCCCTAGGCCCGCTCGCAAGATTGGAATAACGACGGCGTCGGGCTTAGCCATCAGTGCGCCTTGAGCGATTGCAACCGGGGTCTTCACCGTCACGGGAACGGTCTTCACATCGCGGGTGGCTTCGTAGGCGAGCAAGGTGACAATTTCGCCAACAAGTTCCCGGAAGATGGATGAGGGAGTCTTCTCATCGCGAAGTACGGTGACCTTGTGGGTAATGAGTGGGTGCTCTGCTACATGAACTTTCACGAACCCGACTTTACCCGTGGAATCCAACCTTGTCGCGTATCCCAATCAGTGGGACGATGGTGCTATGACGAACCAGGCTGAGTTCAA
>JBAXVT010000076.1:0-4157 GCA_037128715.1 Actinomycetes bacterium | reverse complement strand
GAAAGGCCCTAACTCCTGATTTCTCTCGTTTTTACTATTTTGGGGCTATGGGGGATACTTTTCCTCTTGAAGAAGCTTCCGCCCAGCGGTCGCCGATAATCACGGATTTAACGATTAACATCTCGATTTAAAAGGAGCAAAACCATGCCAGTCCCAAAGCGAAAGATGTCGCGCTCGCGCACTCGCTCACGTCGTAGCGCCTGGAAGACAACTCCTGCCGCAACATCACTCTGCGGTCAATGCCAGCAGCCAAAATTGCAACACACAGCCTGCCCAACTTGCGGTACTTATAACCGCCGTCAGGTCATCGAGGTCTGATCTGTCCGCTGGCCTCACCGAAAGCCTTGGCATTTCGGTTTCAGCAGACTTGCTTGAACTTGCTTTAACTCACCGCTCATTCGCTTATGAATCGGGCGGTATTCCCACGAATGAACGTCTGGAATTCCTGGGAGATAGCGTTCTTGGTTTAATCATCACTCAAGAGCTTTACCGAAAATTTCCTGATCTCGACGAGAGTCGCTTATCGCCGTTGCGCTCTGGCGTCGTAAATACCAAAGCCTTAGCGATTATTGCGCGGGAGCTCTCTCTTGGAACTTATGTTCGAATTGGCAAGGGCGAAGAGAGCTCGGGCGGTCGCGATAAAAATTCCATCCTTGCTGATTCCTTAGAAGCGTTGGTTGGTGCCATCTATATGGAGCATGGATTAAATATTGCAACAAAGAAAGTTTTGGAGTGGTTTGGGCCCCTCATCGAATCTGCCAATGCTCAAGGCGCGGGGATCGACGGAAAGACTGCGCTGCAAGAGCTCGCCGCCGCGCGTGGCTTAAGCGTTCCGGAATATGAAATTGAAGAGTTCGGACCTGATCACGATAAGAGTTTCACTGCAATAGTTCTTCTTTCCAATGAACGGTTCGCCGCGGGCAGTGGCAAGAGCAAGCGCGAGGCCGAGCAGGTTGCTGCCAAGCTAGCGCTCGAAGTTTTAGATGCCCGAACTTCCTGAGGTAGAAACTGTTCGTCGCGGGCTAACTCGCTGGACTCTCAACTCCACAATTAATGCCGTAGATGTACTCCATCATCGAGCAACAAATCCCCGAAGCGCCGCACAGCTCGAAGTAATAACGGGTGCCTCAATCAAAGCGATCTCTCGGCGTGGAAAGTTTCTTTGGTTTGATCTTGATCGGCCATATGCCCTGGTTGCACATCTGGGAATGAGTGGACAATTTCGCGTTCAACCTACTGGGGCTCCCGACGAAAAACACTTGCGCGTTCGCTTGCTGCTCGAAGATCACCAGGAGTTGCGTTTTATCGATCAAAGAACTTTTGGATGGTTGGCCATAAGCGCCAGCGATGGATCCGTGCCTGACCTCGTGGCGGCAATAGCGCCCGACATATTCGATCCGCTCTTTGATCGTTCTGTCGTCGTTAGAAAATTCCGAAAGAAGCAAACCGAGATTAAGAGAGCGCTCCTTGATCAAAATTTAATGAGCGGGGTCGGCAATATTTACGCCGATGAATCTCTCTGGCGCGCAAAAATTCATCCGCAATCCCGGTGTGACGAGCTCTCGACACGAAAGATGGAGAGCCTGCTCACCGCTGTCGAAACGGTAATGTCTAAAGCGCTGGTTGAGGGTGGTACCTCATTCGACTCGCTCTACATCAATGTCAATGGCGAGAGTGGTTACTTTGCGCACTCGCTGGAGGCTTATGGGCGGGAGAATGAGCCCTGTACCCGATGCGCCACCCAAATTCGCAGGATTGTCTTCGCAGGTCGCTCTTCGCACTTCTGCCCCAAATGCCAGAGGCTCTAGCTTTCGCAAATGGGCTCTTGGCCTAAATCGCCCTCAGATAGAGATAGGTTTTCCCCGTGTATTTGAAGAGCGTAAACCTCAAGGGATTTAAGTCCTTTGCCTCGTCGACCACCCTGCTCTTTGAGCGTGGAATTACTTGTGTGGTCGGCCCCAACGGCTCCGGAAAATCTAATGTGGTCGATGCCCTCTCCTGGGTAATGGGTGAACAGGGCGCCAAATCGCTCCGTGGCGGAAAGATGGAAGATGTCATCTTCGCCGGCACCAGTGGCCGCGCTCCACTCGGCCGCGCCGAAGTTTCGGTCACCATCGACAACTCGGACAATGTCCTCCCCATAGATTTTGCCGAAGTAACGATCTCGCGAATTCTCTTTCGTAACGGCACTAGCGAATACCAACTCAATGGTGAGACCACCAGATTGCTCGATATCCAAGAACTTCTGAGCGATAGCGGTATCGGTCGCGAGATGCATGTCATCGTTGGCCAGGGCCAGCTAGATGCGATCTTGCTCGCCAATCCTGAAGAACGTCGTGCATTTATCGAAGAGGCTGCCGGAGTTTTGAAACATCGCAAGCGCAAAGAGAAAGCGCTACGAAAGCTCGATTCAATGCAGGCCAATCTTGCTCGTATTCAAGATCTCACGGTGGAATTGCGTCGCCAACTCAAGCCGCTTGGAAAACAGGCTGAAGTTGCCCGTCGTGCTTCGACAATTCAATCTGATGTGCGCGATGCAAAGTTGCGTCTCTTAGCCGATGACCTGATTTCGCTGCGCCAAAGTTTTGATGCTGAGATTGCAGATGAGACATCACTGCGCGCCCGTCGCGACCAAGTTGAGTCGGCGTTGGCGGATTCTCGCGCCCGCGAAGAACAACTCGACGCTATCGCGCTCATTGAAAATCCGCAGTTGGTACAAGCTCAAGAGAATTATTATCGCCTCACAGCGCAACGCGAGAAGTTCCGGGGTATTCAATCGCTCTCCGCTGAGCGAGCACGATTCCTCTCGGAGGAACGCGATGAGGCTCGTGCCAATGGACGCGATCCCGAGAGCATGGATGCTGAAGCGGTACTCCTTCGTCAAGAAGAGATTGCACTCAGCCAGCAAGGTGCATCGGCTAGGGCATCCCTCAATGAAATAACCGAGGCATTACGTGCCACCGAGGCTCAACTCGCCCTGGAAGAGAATCAAGTTTCAGCGGCGCTGCGTGCCATTGCAGATGCCCGCGAGGGGACCGCTCGTCAAGAGGGTCATATAAATGGTCTGCGGGCGCGTATCGATGCCACCAATGCCGAAATCACTCGCCTCACCGCTGCTCGCCTCGATGCAGAGACGCGGTTGCGCGGATTTAGAACTGAATTTGCCACCCTGGAAGCGGAGATCGCCGGAGTCGATCGTTTCGAACCTGAACTCGATGCTGATTACGAAAAGGCGTCGGCAGAACTGATTACGGCAAGTGCGGCACATGCAACTCTCTTAGAGAGCGAGCAGAGCGCAAGCAGAGATCGCGCTGGCCTCACCGCGCGCCTTGCCGCGCTAGAAGAATCACTCTTGCATCGCGATGGTGGCGAGGCAATTCTCACCGGTCGTGGTGGCGCTAAATCTCGCGGACGATTATCTACGTTGATCACAGTTTCCGGAGGCTGGGAAGCGGCGGTAGCTGCCGCACTTGGCCCACTAGCAGAATCGATCGTCGTATCTGATTTAGCTGACGCAGTTCATGCGCTTTCTATGCTTAAATCCGAAGCGGCTGGTCAATCAGAACTTTTGGTAGTCGATGGCGAATTCTCTTCGCGCAACTCGATTCCATCGGGCTTTGCATCGCTCGCCTCGCTGGTTAAGTCCGATGGCCTAGCAGAGATGATTGAAGCGCTCCTTGGCGGAATTGTTGCGGTTGATGATATTCAGTCGGCAGAGCGCTTAGTCGCAAATAACCCTGGTCTTATTGCAGTCACCCGAGATGGCGATCTCATCAGTCGCAACCGGGTTCGCGGTGGATCGGCTGGATCCAATAGCGCGATCGAAATTTCAGCGCTTATCGAGAAGACTCGTAGCGCTCTCACTGAGATCATTACTCGTTGCGATGGGCTGAAGTTTGAATTAGCGAAGGCACTGACAGCGGTAGAGGCAGCACAGAAGGCACATGATCACGCCCTTGCAGGGCTGAATGAATCCGATGCGAAGATGTCTGGCCTGGCGGAACAGATGGCAGTTGCTGGTCAAAATGTGAAGAGCTCACAAGCGGAGGTAGAGCGGTTTAACACCACGCTCACCGCAGCGAGTGATCAACGCTCCGCTGATGAACGCGATCTCGAAGTTGCTATTACCCAATTTGATTCGCACCAAACCCCTGCAG
>JBAXVT010000075.1:0-4179 GCA_037128715.1 Actinomycetes bacterium | reverse complement strand
ACTCTTCCGATGGCGAAAATGGAGCCACCAGCAACGGAGCCACCAGCAACGGAGCTAGCAACCACCCTTTCCCGAGGAAGAAAATTTCCGTCAAGGTCAAGCGATCCCGCATCATTGTTGGAACAGTGGCTCTCTTGATTTTTGGAGTTGGCTCTTACTCAGCCGGATATCTTGTTAGCGAAAATCAGCACCCTCTTTCTCTCATCGACCAAGCAATCGCGCGGGTATCTAGTGGAGATCCACATTCTCCGACGGAGATTCTGCTGCAACGGGCAGCTATCGAAGCAGTCCTCAAAGCAACGAAAGATAAATGGTCGAATTATTTCCCACCGGCGAGCGCAAATGCATTTGATGAATCCTTGCAAGGCAAATACTCTGGAATTGGCATCTGGTTGCGAAAGACAGCGATTAATCATTTAGAGATTTCCAGCGTTCAGCCAAATTCACCCGCATCACGTGGCGGTGTTAAAGTTTCTGATCAATTGTTAACCATCGACGGAATCAATGTTCTTGATGCAACTGTTGCCGATGCGATAGCCACCTTGCGTGGAAATCCGACCACCCAAGTTGCGCTGGGCTTGCGGCGAAGCGGAGTCCAGGTCGATGTAACTCTCATGCGAGAAGCAGTGTTAACCGGGGATGTCATAGCTTCGCAAGTTGCTCCAAGTACTTTGTATATTCAAGTATCCGCCCTCTCGCTTCACGCTTCTGATGATGTTGCTACGGCGCTTGCCAAGTACCCGCACTCTCGAGGAGTGATTTTAGATCTCCGTGATAACCCAGGTGGTGTATTAAGCGTGGCTGTCGCGCTGGCATCGCAGTTCTTAAGCCCCGGACCAATCGTTTCCTACGACCGCAAGGGCGGAACCCCGGAGGTGATGGGTTCTTCAAATACCCTTCCGGATACCGCACCAATGGTTGTTTTAATCAATGGTGCTACCGCGAGTTCAGCCGAAATTATCGCTGGAGCTCTGCAGGATCGAAATCGGGCAGTCATTATCGGCGATCAAAGTTATGGCAAGGGTACTGTTCAAGAGATCACCCAGTTGAGCGACGGTTCGCAATTGGAGATTACTGTTGGCCAATATCATCTGCCCTCTGGACGGGCGATCGATCAAGTTGGAATCACGCCTGACCTTAAGGTCAACGAGAGCCACGAGATTTCACAGGCCGTTTCGATTCTTGCCGGGTTGGTAGCCCTTGATTCTGGAAAGTCGGCCGCAAAGAAGTAGTGATTCAGCTTCACCGAAAGTTGGGATAAAACTGTCTTTCCTTTCTAGTTCGACACTCTTCTCTCGCTAGGTCGGGCACTAATCTCACATCCCTTTCTAGTTCGACACTCTTCTCTCGCTAGGTCGGGCACCAATCTCACATCCCTTTCGTACCGATCACTCTTCTCTCGCTGCGTCGGGCATGATTCACCCTCCGATCCTCACGGTACGATTGCGCCTGAAGTTCCAATTCCTAGATTCCAAGAAGGCAGGTGATGAAATGGTTAAAGAGATAGGGCGCAAGCTGATTGCGCAGAACAAGAGTGCCCGCCACGACTATTTCATCGAGGATGTCTGGGAGTGCGGAATCATGCTAACTGGCACAGAGGTTAAGTCGCTTCGGGCCGGTCGAGCATCCATTATCGATGGTTTTGCCATGATGAATCATGGCGAACTCTGGTTGAGCAATGTCCATATTCCTGAGTACACCGAGGGAACTTGGAATAACCACACACCACGGCGAGATCGCAAGTTGTTGATGCACAAGAAGGAGATCGACAAGATCGCCGGAATCATCAAGCAGGGTGGTCTCACCCTGGTCCCACTTTCACTTTACTTTAAAGACGGCAAGGCGAAGGTTGAGTTAGCGCTCGGCAAGGGCAAGAAGGCCTATGACAAGCGGAATGACCTGAAAGAGAAGGAAGCTAACCGCGAGATGACTCGCGCGCTTTCGCGTAGGACTTCGGGTAAGAATCAGAGTTAACTTCTGCTTTTGGTCGCACTAATGGCCGCAATCGCGATTCCTGATGAATGAAATTTAGAGGCGAGGCATCGCTTTTTACATTTTCCAAGGACTCAAAAGGGGTGCAATATAGGCGCGTGGCCACTCTTCTGCGGGAATGCAATTTCCGAAAATTGGGAGTGCTGACCTACAATTAGCACGCAACCTAACCCCTGGGGGTGAACGGTCTCGACTTTAGATGTTGGGGCAGAGGAAGCGAGCCGAGGAAGCCGGGATGATCTCGTTAACCAATAACCCTGGCAAAACTATAAGCGCCAGTACAACTGCCGCTGATTTCTCACTCGCTGCATAAGCGATAGAAATCCGTTAGACCGAGTGAGCCTTCGACTCGGAGCCTAGCGTCGCTAGAGGGCTTACCTTGATGCAATGTTGCGGGTGCATCCGGGGAAACTAACTGCAAATGAGTTCGTTGACTACATGTTCGCGTGAGAGTCAGGACTGAGAATACGTTTAGCGGACTACGCTCGTAGAAGCTCTGTGTCAATGCTAGAGGACCCGGGTTCGATTCCCGGCACCTCCACCAGCGGATGCGTTCGGCAGAGAAAATGTAAAGACTTTCTCTGCTGAACGATCGAAGAACGAAAGCCAGCACGGAAACAAGCACGGAAACAAGCACGGAAACAAGCACGGAAACAAGCACGGATACCAGCACGCATACCAGCATGGAAAACGTGCATGGAAAAGCCCGAACGGTCTCATTGAGACTATTCGGGCCTTCCTTTCTCACTTGGCCTTCTCTACTTGTACTTCCCCGACGTGCTTACCGTCTACTCGCCACTAGCGAGAGATTGCGACCTTGAGGGCCTTTGTCTCAGCTGCCCTACCGAAGGTGTCATAGGCCTCGATGAACTGATCGAATTTAAATCGATGAGTAACCATCTTGTGCGCAGGCAACTTCTTGCTTTCGATCAATTTCAGGAGCATTGGAGTGGTGTTTGTATTGACCAATCCCATACTGATGAATACGTTCTGAATCCAGAGGCTTTCCAGATGTAACGGAACTTCTTTGCCGTGGACACCAACGTTTGCGACGTGGCCACCAGGGCGAACAATTTCGGTTGCCATGGTGAAGGTTGTAGGAACTCCTACTGCTTCAATTGCAACATCGACGCCTGCTCCATCTGTTAATGCCATGACTTCCTTTTTCCAACTTGCCGTTCCGGATAGGACGGTATCGGTTGCACCAAACTCGCGAGATTTTTCCAGGCGATTGGCATCGAGGTCGATGGCAATGATCTTTGCAGCACCATAGAGACCAGCCGTTGCAATCGCGGCAAGCCCAACGGGGCCAGCGCCAATCACGGCTACAACGTCGCCCGGCTTCACTCCGCCGTACTGAACTCCAATTTCAAAGCCAGTTGGGAAGATATCGGAGAGCATGACGCCCTCTTCATCGGTGACGCTCTCAGGGAGCTTGTATAGGGAGTTTTCTGCATATGGGACGCGAACGTACTCGGCCTGCGTTCCATCAATGAGATGACCAAAGACCCATCCGATTCCAGAAGCGCCTTCGCCACCAAGACAGTGGGAATAGAGGCCCATCTTGCAATTGACACAAGAACCACACGATTTAATACAAGAAATAATTACCCGATCCCCAACCTTCAGATTGGTAACAGAGGATCCGACTTCGGTGATTTTTCCTACACCTTCATGACCCAGGATTCGACCAGGGGTAACCGCTGGAACATCGCCCTTGAGAATGTGTAAATCTGTTCCGCAAATAGTTGTTGTATCCAGACGTACAATCACATCCGTTGGACTTTGAATAACTGGATCTGGGACATCAGTCCATGATTTGATACCGGGTCCACCATAAACGAGTGCTTTCATTTTGGGTACTTGCCCCTCATTAGTTGCGCAAAAGTCTTTTGCAACTACATGCTCCGCTCTCCGACACCCGAAGTAAATAGCATCGGGCGCGTACGGAGTGTGATGTTGGAATTGAAGTGTTATCTCTCGGATGGTGACAATAGTCACGCGATTGAAGAGTTAGAGCAGAGGCTCTTTCGAGTCTATAGATATGTATGTGACCAGACATTGACGTAAGTGGAGCTCGGGACAACTAGAACTTAGGACAACTAGAACTTAGGACAGCTAGAACTTAGGACAGCTAGAACTTAGGACAGCTAGAACTTAGGACAGCTAGAACTTAGGACAACTAGA
>JBAXVT010000074.1:0-4315 GCA_037128715.1 Actinomycetes bacterium | reverse complement strand
GGTCGCAAAGATAGATTGCGACAGATCTGCCAGTCCAAAGCCCACATCCCCATCCTGCCGTAAATAGCGTGGCAAGATACGCGCCATGGCACGCACCCCTAAAGCCGTTCTCCCGAAAGCTGGAGAGAACCCCGGCAAGATCATCGATATCGATGTCTCGCAAGAGATGTCTGAGTCGTTTCTCGAATATGCATACTCGGTCATTTACTCCAGAGCCCTGCCCGATGCCCGCGATGGGCTGAAGCCGGTACAGCGCCGCATCTTGCATCAGATGTTTGAGATGGGACTGCGCCCCGATAAGGGACATGTGAAGTGCGCTCGAGTTGTCGGCGAGGTCATGGGTAAGTTGCACCCACACGGAGATGGCGCGATCTATGACGCTGCGGTCCGTTTAGCCCAGCCATTTACCACCCGCCTGCCCCTGATTGATGGCCACGGTAACTTCGGCTCGCTCGACGCCGGTCCAGCCGCCATGCGTTACACGGAAGCACGCCTCGCTCCAGCAGCAATGGCGATGGTCGATGAGGCCGATGAAGATACCGTTGATTTTGGCGGAAATTACGATGGCCAGCTCCTCGAACCGCTTGTGCTCCCCGCGGCATTCCCCAATCTCTTGGTCAATGGCGCTACTGGCATCGCAGTCGGTATGGCGACCAATATGCCCCCACACAATCTGGGTGAGGTGGTTGCCGCGGCAAAGCACTTGATTGATAACCCCAAGGCAACGCTCAAAGCCCTCATGAAATTTGTTCCCGCACCTGACTTTCCAACTGGCGGAGAAATTATCGGCTTGGAAGGCGTGGCAGACGCTTACGCCACTGGGCGCGGCTCCTTCAAAGTCCGAGCCACTGCGGTTATTGAAAAAGTCTCTTCGCGTAAGCAAGGAATTGTCATAACCGAATTTCCGTACAACATCGGACCCGAGAAGGTTGTGGAAAAGATCGCGGTCCTCGTTAAGGGAAAGAAGATCCTAGGAATTTCCGACATCATCGATCTCTCCGATGGCCAACAAGGCACCAAGGTTGTTATCGAGATCAAAAATGGTTACGAACCCGAGGATATCCTCGAGCAGCTATACAAGCTCACCCCCATGGAAGATCAGTTCTCGGTCAATGCAGTGGCCCTCGTCAACGGCAAACCGCTCACCCTAGGACTCAAAGAGCTGCTCCAAGTCTTTATCGACCACCGCATCGAAGTGGTTCGTCGCCGCTCCGAATTTCGCAAGGCAAAGGCCGAAGGTCGTTTAACGTTGGTTGATGGATTGCTAAAGGCAATTATCGATATCGACAAGGTCATCAAGATCATTCGTGGCTCCGAAGATGCACAAGTTGCCAAAGAGGCGCTTATGAAGGGATTCAAATTGAGCGACGAGCAAGCAACCTACATCTTGGATATGCCGCTGCGCCGCCTCACCAAGGTCAGCAAATTAGAACTTGAAACTGAACAGAAGCAGTTAAGCGAAGTTATCGCTGGACTCAAGAAGTTGCTCTCCAGCGAGGCAAATATTAAGACTCAGGTCTCCGCAGAATTAACAGCGGTTTCAAAGGCTTTTGCCACCCCTCGCCGTACACGCATTGGCGCTGAATAAATCTAATAATTAAGCGTCGATCCGATCGCGATCGATTTCGGCGCTCGAAATAAACTCTTTGCGGGGCGCAACTTCATTGCCCATGAGAAGTTCAAAGATCGCCTCTGCCGCCTTGGCATCCTTCATCGTTACTCGCCGTAGGGTGCGCTTCTCGGGGTCCATCGTGGTCTCACGAAGTTGGTCGGCATCCATCTCGCCCAGACCTTTGTAGCGCTGTACCGGCTCTTTCCAACGCTTTCCGTTCTTGGTCAGATCGGCCAATAATTTCTTCATCTCATCATCGGAGTAGGTGTAATACATCTCCCCGCGCTTGCCGCCGACGACATCAATGCGATGCAGTGGAGGAATAGCTGCAAATACTCGACCATCTTCAATCAACGGGCGCATATAGCGATAGACCAAGGTGAGCAAGAGGCAGCGAATATGAGCGCCGTCAACGTCGGCATCAGACATAAGGATGACGCGGCCATAGCGCGCATCATCGAGGGTAAAGGAAGCGCCGGAGCCAGCGCCAATAACTTGAATAATCGAAGCGCACTCATTGTTCTCAAGCATCTGTGATAGCGAGGCTTTCTGCACGTTCAAAATCTTTCCGCGAATGGGCAAGATCGCCTGGAATTCAGAGTTACGCGCTGCCTTGGTGGTGCCGAGGGCCGAGTCTCCCTCAACGATAAAGAGTTCGGTGCGACCAGTGTCATCAGAGCGACAGTCGGAGAGTTTCGTTGGAAGTGAACTATTTTCGAGCGCGCTCTTGCGACGCTGTAAATCTTTATGGGCGCGGGCCGAAATTCGAGTACGGGAAGCTGCGGCAACCTTCTCCATGATGGCGCGGGCGGTAGCCCTATCGATGCGCTTTGTTGATGCGAAATAATTCTTCAACTCATCGCCTACGACGCTAGCCACGATCTTAGTAGCGGCGGCAGTGCCAAGAACCTCTTTGGTCTGGCCCTCAAATTGTGGTTCGGACATGCGCACCGTAACGACCGCGGTCAGGCCTTCAAGAACATCATCTTTAATAACGTCGATCTCATTATTCTTGAGGGTCTTGCTTCCGCGTAACTCTTCATTGAACGCTTTAGTGATGGCGCGTTCAAAGCCCAAGGTATGAGTACCGCCCTTGGGAGTCGCAATAATATTTACAAAGGATGACATAGTGGTGTCGAAGGCATTACCCCACTGGAGAGCGATATCTACGCCCATGGTGCGATTGACCTCAGTTGGCATCATGTGCCCTTTATCGTCGAGCACTGGCACGGTCTCGGTGTACTCCCCGCTTCCAGTGAGGCGAATTACTTCGCCAACTGGTTCATCCGGGCGCAGGAAGGTACAAAATTCGGAGATCCCGCCCTTATGGAGGAATATCTCAATGCTCTTGGCTTTGCTGCGATTATCAGTAACGGTCAGTTGCAATCCGGGTACTAAATATGAGGTCTGACGGGCACGGGCATAAATATCTTCGATAGAAAGCTCTGCCTCTTTCAGGAAGATCTGCTTATCAGCCCACCACTTAGTGCGCGTTCCGGTGACCTTGGCCGGGACCTTTCCAATTATCCGTAAACCTGACTTCTCTTCAAAGGGAGCCTTCGGACCATCGCCATCAAATATTCCAGCGGTACCGCGTTGGAAAGACATCCAATAAATTTTTCCATCGCGATCTACTTCAACATCAAGGCGCGAAGCCAGGGCATTTACTACCGATGCACCAACTCCATGCAATCCACCAGAGGCGGCATATGAACCTCCGCCAAATTTTCCGCCAGCATGCAATTTAGTCATTACAACTTCAACACCGGTAAGTCCAGTCTTCGGCTCTTTATCAACGGGAATTCCACGACCGTTGTCATGAACTTCAACCGATCCATCTGCTTCTAAATTAATTTCAATCTTGGTGCAATGTCCGGCGAGAGCTTCATCTACTGAGTTATCAATAATCTCCCAGAGGCAATGCATGAGACCACGGGAATCAGTGGTGCCGATATACATTCCAGGACGCTTGCGAACAGCATCCAGACCTTCAAGGACCGCGAGATCTTTGGCGGTATAGCCGTTAGCGGTGGTGGAGGTCTTATCATCGGTGGCCATGGGCGCCAAGGTTATCGGGCTGATCTCAGAGAAATTGGGTATTGGGAGGGAAAAGAGGCAGTATTTTCTGTGAATTGAGATAAATAGGCGCAAGTTGCGCCGCAGAATTGAAAAGGGAATAAACTACCTATGCATTACTGTTCCACTACCGTCCGAAGAAGTTAGAGTAAAAGCAAGATTCACAGACAAGGAGCAGTCGATGACCGAACAGATGATCCTCGAACCTACCCCTCTCAATGCCGTTGACCGCTGCGATCGTTGTGGGGCTCAGGCTTATGTCCGTGCAACTTTGCTCAATGGTGGAGAGTTACTTTTCTGTGGCCACCACGCCAAAGAGTATTCCGCGGGGTTAAAGCCACTTGTTGCAAAGATTCAAGACGAGACTTCAAAGTTGGTTGAAACACCCGCTGGCGTCGAGTAAATTCACTGCTTTTAGCCGCTTAAGGGCCTACCATTTCCGAGCGTATTTAACGGGAAAGAAGAGATTTTCCACAACCGTTGAGACGGCATAGAGCCAATTCTCTTGATCCATGTGATTTGCAGTGAAGTCATCGACGGTCCGGCCCAAGGTATATGCCTGGAACATGACGGCTGCCGTGCGAGGTTGGAGAAGAGGATTGCCCAATCCCCTCGCCTGCAGGTCAC
>JBAXVT010000073.1:0-4584 GCA_037128715.1 Actinomycetes bacterium | reverse complement strand
ACTTGAACCCGCGACCTCCGCCGTGACAGGGCGGCGCGCTAACCAACTGCGCTACTGGGCCAAACTTATTTTCATAAGTTAGCTTTACTGCAAGTACTTCCGTACCCACCAACCGTTCCCAGTTGGCGAGAGTGCCCCCAACGGGGTTCGAACCCGTGTTACCGCCGTGAAAGGGCGATGTCCTAGGCCTCTAGACGATGGGGACTAGAAGCGAAGGCTAAGGGTATCGGACAGTAGCCCGCTATCAAAACCAGTAAAAAGCCCGCTAAATGCTAATTCAGAGCCCACTGTGTCGTGACGGTGACCGTTACATCCTGCTGGCCCAGGTCGATTTGAGCAGATGGAACAGCGGCATCTGACTTGTTCATCGTGGCCGCCATCATTGGTTGCGGGAAGGAGTTCTGGATCGACTCATCGATGGTGTTGATTTTGCCGAGTTTGGCTCCCGCCAAGGTGGCATAACTCTGCGCCTTTGCCTTAGCGATCGCAATTGCTTGCGCACGAGCGGTTGCTTCTGCTGCGCTCTCGTCAAAGACATATGAGTTAACGCCATTTACCTGCAGTGAATTACCGACCGCATTTTGAGAGGCGCTTACAATCGATCCGGAATTTGCCGCGCTACGAATAACCACACTGAATGCCTGTGAAGCTTGGTAGCCAGTTATTTTAGAAGTTCCATTTTGCGAATAGGAGTACATGGGATTGACTGTCAAAGTTTGAGTCTTGATGTACTTTGCTAGAACCCCAGAAGTTGTAAGTGTCTTACGAAAAGTATGTGCAGATTTACTTGTTGCAGATAGTGCTGCGCTACTTGATGCAGCGATATTTGTAACTGTGGCGTCCAAACGGACTGTGTCTGGAACTACCGTTGTCTTACCGGTTCCAGTGACATTCACAAAACGTTGCGCTGTCGAGGGATTTTGATGGATGGCAATTGCTAGCACCGAGAAGGTCAGAATTGCAAAGAAGATTCCGCGAAATATTTTCATAGTTAATCTTCCCACGCCGAACTGAGTTTTAGGCACGGATTTAATGAGAGAATGCTGTCATGACTTTTCTATCGATCTGCAGTACGGAGACGATAAAGAGCGCTGCCCTCTCACTCAAAAATGGGCACCTGGTCGCTTTCCCCACCGAAACTGTTTATGGGTTAGGGGCAGATGCTTCTAACCCCCAGGCAATCGCACGAATTTATGAAGCCAAAGGCCGCCCTTCCGACCACCCGCTTATCGTTCACATTGCATCAATTGATGCCATGGGGCAATGGGCCACTGAAATTCCTGGTTATGCGATCACCCTCGCTCGTGATTTCTGGCCCGGTCCGATGACGCTCGTTTTGCAACGGTCGGATTTGGCGCAGGACTTCATTACTGGGGGACAAGAGACCATTGGGTTGCGCGTTCCCGCCCACCCGGTTGCGCTCGCTCTTATCCAAGAATTCAACGCCATCGGCGGCAAGGGCATCGCAGCACCTAGCGCTAATCGATTTGGAGCGGTCTCTCCCACGACCGCCGATGCAGTCGATGAGGAACTTTCACCATTTTTATTTGAGGGCGACTTGATTCTGGATGGGGGACCCTCCCTTGTAGGAGTGGAGTCGACCATCATCGATTGCACTGGACCTACCCCCGCGATCTTGCGCTTGGGCGCCATCACCCCGCTGATGGTGGAGGAGAGCACAGGCCTCATCGCCCTAGAAGCCAACCCCGCCGAAATCAGGGTCTCGGGATCCCTTAATTCTCACTACTCGCCCAAGGCGAAGGTCCTTTTGGACGTTATTGCCGAGCCAGGAGATGGCCTGATCGCCCCGGACCAGATTCCGACCCCCAATGGGGTTATTCGCCTTTCTGCCCCTGGAACCATCGAGCAGTACGCCCGCGAGCTCTACCAGGCGCTGCGCAGCGCCGATCAGCGCGGCTTGAGCGTGGTTGTGGTCCTTCAACCCGGCGGCGATGGCCTAGCCGCTGCGATACGGGACCGATTACAGCGCTCCGCCTTCACCGAATAACACCAGAGACCAGCGAGGCTGACTCCCTGGGTTCTATACCATAAATTAGACTGCTTGTATGGCCATGACCGGTCCAAATATTAGGTAAAAGTAGGTACTAACCCTAGAATTGCGACCTAAATTACCTCACATTAAGGTTTCTAAATGTTATTTTCTCGCCATCAAAGCAGCTCGCGTATTCGTGCGCTTGCTCTGTTTTCGATGGCCGTTGCACTTATTTTCGCATCGAGTTCTTTACCTGCTTTAGCTTCAGAAGGCACGCATAGCGAATCCGAAGCCGCCGTGGCGACCCCGCAGACGGTGATTTTCGTGAACAACTGCCAAGTTGGTTGCGACGGGGTTATGGATCCACAAACTTCTTCTTCACCAGCAAATCTCATATTGAATACTTTCACTCAAACGGGGAAGGTATTTACCGGTTGGCGTGCCTCTGGTTCGACCGGGGATGAAGAAAACGGCTCGGGAGATGACAACGGAATTGATTCTGGTGAAAACCATCGAGGAGGCGCTGGAAGTTCTTCGACTTATCTCGACGGTGCCCTCTACGACTTTGGTTCATCAATCACTTTGTACGCGCAATGGGCAGATTTCGCTGGTTTACCTCAGACGATTAACGTCGGCACAAATTCATCTTCGCTGAGTTATTACCAGAGCGCGAACCTGAGCGCTGCGGGTTACTTAGGGACTGGCGCAATTTCATACAACCTTGTCAGCGGTACCTGCCAAATTTCTGGCTCAACACTGACTGCAACTGGTTCAACTGGCACTTGCCTGGTTACTGCGACAATCGCCGCTGATGTTGCGACTCCGACGCAATCTCCCGTGTATTCATCAGCAACGTCGTCATCAATATCCATCAATTTAACTCCAGCAGTTTTGACTGTCACTCCTGACAATCAATCTGTGATGTTGGGAATGCCGGCTCCAACTTACACATTTATGGTTTCTGGCTTTGTTAACAACGAAGACTCATATTCCGCTCTTGGCTATACAGAGCCAACCTGCACCTCTTCTTATACAACCAGCATGGTGGTTGCCGATTCGCCAGTTGCGATTACCTGCGATGGGGCAATAGCAACTAATTACACCTTTACATACTTGCCAGCGAGTTTGACGGTAATCCCTTATGTGGCTTACAAGGTCACTTATGTTGATCCCCAGGGATTAATTACTGGTGCCAGTCCAGTTCTGCCAACGCAGAGCGACGTTCCTGGTGGCACGACTTTTACTGTTGATACCTATTACTCCGACCCTGCCAACCAGAGTCAATTGCCAGTTTTAGCTGGTTTCAATTTTGGTTGGAACGATGGAACCAACGATTACTTACCGGGCGATTTCTCATTCCCAGTTAATAGTGATGTGACGTTGACCGCCGTGTGGATCGCTGCGACCCCGATTACTCCAGGTGGCGGCGGTACAAATGTGACCATAACTTTCGATCCCAACGGTGGAGATGGCGTTTCATATCCACAAATTTTCGCGCACGGAACTCCTGCACAGTTAATCCCAAATGTTTTCACTCGCGCTAGCTTCACCTTCATGGGCTGGAATTCTGCTGCCGATGGCAGTGGAACTTCGTACACCGATAGCGGTACTTATGGATTCAATGTAGCCACAACTCTTTATGCAATTTGGCGCGCCGGCTTAGTTACCACTTACACCCTTAACTACACCGCAGGTGCTCACGGATCGATCTCAGGTGCTTCATCGCAGACAGTTACCTCAGGTGCTGCAGGAACTTCTGTCACAGCCGTCGCCGCGAGCGGTTATCACTTCGTTTCTTGGAGCGATAGCTCAACAACCAATCCACGCACGGATAGCAATGTCACTGCTGATATCGCTGTGAGCGCTTCCTTTGCTCAAGATTCCTCACCTGTTATTCCCCCAACCACCTATACCTTGTCATACACGGCAGGTGCTAACGGTTCGATAGCGGGTACTGCTTCGCAAACAGTCGACTCCGGTGCATCTGGAACTTCTGTCACTGCCGTCGCCGCGAGCGGTTACCGCTTCGTTTCTTGGAGCGATAGTTCAACAACCAACCCTCGCACCGATAGCAACGTCACGAGCAATGTTGCCGTAAGCGCTTCGTTCGCCCAGGATTCTGCACCTTATGTTCCTCCATATGTTCCTCCATACGTTCAACCAACGACTTACACAGTCACGTATCAATATCCGAATGGAATGAGTGGAACAGTTCCAACTCACGCACCAGTTACCGCTGGAACAATCTTTACTGTTGACCCCGCTGACTTTGCCAATCCACCTACTAAAGATGGCTTTAACTTCGGCTGGACCGATGGAACAGCGAATTTCCTACCTGGCGATCCTTATACGATGCCAGCTAAGAACGTCACTTTTACAGCTGAGTGGATTGCGGTCGCTCCAAAAGACCCAACTCCTCCGACAACACCGCCTTCAACACCAACAACACCGCCTTCAACACCAACTCAGCCATCTCTTTTAGCACCAACGACTTACATCGTTACCTTTGATACACAGGGACGCGGAAAGAGCATTTCACCGCTAGTTGGCGTCAAACAGATCACTCTCGCAACACTCCCTGCTGGAAGTGC
>JBAXVT010000072.1:0-5045 GCA_037128715.1 Actinomycetes bacterium | reverse complement strand
AAGAACTCGCTGCACTGGCCGAAACCGCTGGCTCAGAAGTTATGGAAGGTTTTGTACAACGCCGCGACAAGCCGGATCCCGCAACTTTCATCGGATCTGGAAAAGTTGAAGAGGTTAAGCAATCAGTAATTGCTACGGGTGCGGATACCGTTGTATGCGATGGAGAACTTTCGCCAGCGCAATTGCGCACCCTGGAATCAAAACTTAGGGTGAAGGTGATTGATCGCACCGCGCTTATTTTGGATATCTTCGCCCAACATGCAAAATCTCGCGAAGGTAAGGCACAAGTAGAACTAGCCCAGATGAGTTATATGTTGCCGCGGCTGCGTGGTTGGGGAGATTCGCTCTCGCGCCAAGCCGGTGGCATTGGTGGACGTGGCCCTGGTGAAACCAAGATCGAAACCGATCGCCGTCGCATCAATGACAAGATGGCGAAGTTACGCAAAGAGATTAAAGAGATGAAGGTTGCGCGCGACACAAAGCGACAAGAGCGCACTAAATACAACGTTCCGTCGGTTGCCATTGCTGGATATACCAACGCGGGTAAATCATCTCTCATGAATCGTCTCACCAATGCTGGGGTGTTGGTAGAGAACGCCCTATTCGCAACCCTCGATCCAACAGTTCGCCAAACCAAAAGCTCTGATGGTCGCATTTATACCTTGGCAGATACCGTGGGATTTGTGCGCCATCTACCCCACCAACTGATCGAAGCCTTTAAATCCACTCTCGAAGAGGTAGCCGCGGCAGATCTCATAGTGCATGTGGTTGATGGTTCGCATCCCAATCCACAAGAGCAGATCCGCGCAGTTCGAGAGGTGCTCAAAGATGTGGGTGGCGGCGACATTCCAGAGATTATTGCGATCAACAAAGCCGATATTGCAGCACCTGAAGTTTTAATGCAGCTTCTGCGCGAAGAGCCCAATAGCTTCGCCTTCTCTGCTCGAACAGGATTCGGCCTAGAGACGCTTATCAAGGCCATCGAAACATCACTGCCTCGTCCACGCGTAGAAATAACTGCCGTCATTCCATTTAGCCGTGGAGAATTAGTATCAGCAATTCACGAACGCGGAGAGGTACTCTCTGAAACTTATTCCGAAGACGGAACTAGAATTCATGCCATGGTCGATGCGCATATTGCACAACGCATTGCCGAGATGATTGAAGTGGGAGTCTTGAAGAAATGAGCAACAGCGTTAAATTAACTGCGCGCAATAAAACTGCCGTACGAGATCGCTCTTTGGTCGCGCTCCTACAAGGGGAAGTTATCGTGGTTGCGGCAGAGCATGGTTATTTCTACCTCTGCGATGCTTTCAATCAGATTGCGGTCAACCGCATCCACGAATTGCGCGGAGATCAACCAGGTACCGCGGCCCAAGTGCTGATTGGCAAGGTGAACGCCGTTAGCGGGCTCGCCATGGATTTTGATTCAGATTGGCAGAAGGTCGTTGGTGCTTTTTGGCCCGGACTCTTAACAATCCAACTTGCGCCACAGGCCGCCCTCAGTTGGGATCTAGGGGATGGGCGAGCGCTTACCGAATTTGCGGTGCGAGTGCCGCAGCGCGAATTCTTGCTCTCGCTTCTCGCCAAGAGTGGCCCCTTGGCCGCCGCCAGCGCTTCGATCGCAGGTCAAGCCCCCAATCGAGATATGACATATATCCCGGCGATGCCCGATGAGGTTGCCTTGATGGTCGATGAGGGAGTACTCCCCGAAGGGTCAGCTTCAACGGTCCTCCGTCGCGAAAAGAAGGGCGGCCCCATAGTTGCCCAGCGCCTGGGAGCGATCTCCTTGGAGCAGTTACAGGTGGTCTTGCCAACGATAGTGGCGCACAAGCCATAGGGTTCGGTTATGTCTACAGATACCTTTTTCGGACCAGATTTCTCTGCGCTGCAAGCGCAAGATCCAGATATCGCAGCAGTCTTGCTCAGTGAATTAGAGCGACAACGTGATCACCTGCAATTGATCGCCAGCGAAAACTTCACCTCTCCCGCAGTTCTAGCGGCTCTGGGTTCGACGCTCTCTAATAAATATGCCGAGGGGTATCCCGGCAAGCGCTACTACGGCGGCTGCGAAGAGGTCGATAAGGTCGAGATGATTGGGATTGAACGAGCTAAAGAGCTCTTCGGCGCCGAACATGCCAACTTGCAACCGCATTCTGGTGCCAGCGCAAACGTTGCGGTTTACCAAGCATTCACTAAGCCAGGAGATACCGTGCTAGCGATGTCTCTGCCCCATGGTGGACATCTCACGCACGGCTCAAAGGTAAATTTCTCGGGCAAGTGGTTCAACATCGTCTCCTACGGCGTGCGCGCGGATAACGAACTCATTGATTACGACGAGTTGCGCGACCTCGCACTTAAGAACGCACCCCGCATGATCGTTACTGGAGCCACTGCTTACCCGAGTCTTATAGATTTTGAGAAGGTGCGTTCGATCTGCGACGAGGTCGGAGCCATCATGTGGGTAGATGCAGCTCACTTCATCGGTTTGGTCGCCGGCAAGGCAATTCCTTCGCCAGTTCCATATGCAGATGTCGTCTCCTTTACAACGCACAAGGTCTTGCGCGGCCCACGCGGCGGCATGATCGTCTCTAAGGCTGAACACGCCGCTGCGATTGATAAGGCGGTTTTCCCTGGCATGCAGGGCGGACCAATCATGAGCGCAGTCGCGGGAAAAGCTGTTGCCTTGCGCGAGTGCGCGACACCTGAATACCAGGCCTACGCTAAAAATGTCATTTCTAATTGTCAGGTCTTGGCTAAAGGGTTGGAAGATCACGGAATGCGCGCGGTATCTGGTGGAACTCAAACTCACTTGGCGCTCATTGATGTGCGAGCTACTGGAGTTACGGGCAAGGTTGCAGATGAGCGTTGTGGTCTCTCTGGAATAACTCTTAACAAGAATGCAATTCCATACGATCCCGAGTCACCTGCCGTAACCAGCGGAATTCGCGTAGGTTCGGCAGCAACAACTACCCAGGGTATGGGCGCACCCGAGATGATGCAGATCGCCGGGTTAATAGCGCGCGCGATCAAAGATGGTGCTGATTCTGCAAAGGCGGCCGATATCAAGAACGATGTCAAAACTCTGACCGCACAGTTCCCTGTTTATCCCCGTTAATCTAATTATCGATCATGCGTGAGTATCTTTTAACTGCGGCGCTAGCGGCCACATTTTGTTTCATGCTAACTCCGCTGGTTCGCAAGTTGGCGATGGCCTCTGGGGCTTATATGGATCTGCGCTCGCGTGATATGCACACTGATACAACACCGCGCTGGGGTGGTCTGGCGATGTGGGGATCGATGTCGATCACATTCGTGATCGTCGATCATCTGCGCCTGGTTGGAACCGCCTTCGGTCGCGAACTCACGGGAATATTCTTAGCTGGCACATTCATCATGTTGCTCGGCGCACTAGACGATCGCTTCGATTTAGATTCACTCACAAAATTTGCGGGGCAAGCGCTGGCGGCAGGAATTTTACTCTTGCATGGCGTGCAGATTTTATGGCTACCGCTTAATGGAATATTGACGCTCCCATCAAATATCGGAGCGGTACTAACAGTTGTCTTCGTCATGCTGGTTATTAACGCGGTCAACTTTGTCGATGGCCTCGATGGTTTGGCATCTGGCATTGTTGCAGTTTGCGCCATGGCATTCTTTGCATTTTCTTACATCCTTGCAGTGAATAACGGTTTTAGTCGCGCTGGCGCCCCCTCGCTGGTTATGGCCGTTGTCGTTGGTCTATGTGTAGGTTTTCTGCCACACAATTACCACCCGGCAAAGATATTCATGGGGGACTCAGGAGCTATGTTCCTTGGGCTCCTACTTTCTGCATCAGCGATCACTTTGACGGGGCAGATCGACGTTAACGCTCTAGCTAATCAAAATTCGAGATCAACTCTCGTTCCCCTCATCCTGCCCTTCACCGTCTTGGCAATTCCATTGCTTGATCTAGGAATGGCGATCATTCGTCGGTTGAGAGCTGGGCGCTCCCCATTTTCTGCCGACCGCGAACACTTGCATCATCGCCTCTTACGCATGGGAAATTCACAACGCGAAGTCGCCCTCATTATGTATTTGTGGACCGCCATGTTCGCCTTCCCAACAGTCGCCGCTGCCTTTGCCCCGCTCTGGCAAGCGCTCTTGATGGGGCTTGTAATCGGGCTAATCTCCCTCTATTTGATGCGTAGATCGCATGGAAATAGGCAACTGGCCGCGCGTGAAGTACTCTCTGAGAACGCTGTGACCCGGAAGATGATGTGAAAGGCAGGACGCAACGTGTCAGAAAATAATGAAAGAGCGCTCTGGTCGATACTCGCTTATCTTCTCTCTGGCCTGGTAATTTGGGGCGGAATTGGATTTGGGATTGATCACTGGATCGGAAAGAATCACTACGGATTCATCACTGGAATAGTTCTGGGAATTGGTTCCTCGATGTATCTCGCCTGGCTTCGCTTTGGGGGCAAGTAAGCAAATGAGTAATGCGATTGAAGCCAAGCTCGGCAAGGGAGCTTTGATACCTGCGAGTGTTGTCGGGTTAATAGGCTTGATAATCGCAACCAGCGTAAAAGGCAGCTCTGGATTTTTAGGTGGCCTCTTGGCGCAAGCGCTAGTCGTCATCTTCTTCGCGGTTCACCTGCTGGTATCGAAATATTCGGCAAAGATGGATCCCATCATGGTGATGGCGATGGCCATGCTCTCCTATTTTGTAAAGATCGTTATTTTAGGAGCTCTCTTCTTCTTGGTGCTCAACAACATCAGCGCCGAGCGGCTCGATCGGACCTCTTTTGGCATAATCGCCATCTCGGTGACGATCGCTTGGTTGGCCGGTGAGGTGAGAGCCTTTTTCAAGCTGCGCGCCCAGATGCCGCTTCCCGCGCCGAGAGTTACCGAGGATTAGGGCAAACCCCCAAAAAATGGCTACCACCGACGACGGCGCCTTCTGGACGATTATTGCCTACCTGATCTCAGGGCTGGGCTTCTGGGGAGGGATGGGCTACCTGGCCGATCGCTTCCTAAAGACTAGTTTCCTGACCATTGTGGGC
>JBAXVT010000071.1:0-5052 GCA_037128715.1 Actinomycetes bacterium | reverse complement strand
GCGCCAACAAAGGGTACGTACTCAGACATCGGATGATGTGGGTCTGCAAATCTATCCATGAGTTCAACGCGCGCCGGAGATTGCGCATCGCAAATGTGAAGATCCGAAATATGGATCAAACTCAAAATTGGTTTTGCACTGGGTAGCGGGGTGGTGCCGATTAACTCTTCGCCGATACCAAAATACAAAGATGCCCAACCTTTTTCATTTGGCTCACCACGTACAACGCGCTTCTCGTGTGAACTAGACACGCTCCGCCATCACCTCATCGCTAGAAATCTTGAAGGCAATTCTGTCACCAATCTCCAACTTTCGAACTTCGCGGCTTGAGATATTGAGATGGATCAACGGTGCTCCCTCGACTGCAATCCCAACTTTAGTCATTGGTCCAAGGAATGACTTGAGCGCCACAATTCCTCGCGTCGCTTCCTCATCACTCTCGCTCACCAGCTCCAGAGACTCTGGACGTATGATCACATTGACCTGCGAGCCCTCTTCAAACGATTCCGCGCTATCTAGAATGTTGACCTTTTGATTCAGTACACGGGCCTTACCTTTAGCGGTAATTTCTGCGGGAATACGATTTGCTAAGCCTACGAAAGTTGCAACGAAGGATGTTGCGGGCGAGTTGTAGAGAACGATTGGCTTATCAATCTGCTCTAAGCGACCATGGCTCATTACGCCTACGCGGTCAGAGATCGCCATCGCCTCCTCTTGATCGTGGGTGACAAAGAGCGTCGTGATTCCCAGATCAAGTTGAATCCGTCGAATCTCTTCACGAATTTGCCCACGTACCTGTGCATCAAGTGCCGAAAGAGGTTCGTCGAGGAGAAGAACACGGGGTTGAATGGCAAGGGCGCGGGCGAGAGCGACTCGTTGCTGTTGCCCACCTGAAAGTTGGTGTGGGTATGACTTCGCCTTGCTCTCCAGGGCTACGAGTTCCAGCATCTCCGTAACGCGCTTTTGACGTTTATGGCTATCAACCTTGCGCGCCCGCAGACCATAATCAATATTTTCAGAGACGGTGAGATTTGGAAAGAGTGAGTACGACTGAAAAACCATTCCCATATCGCGATGGTTCACCGGAGTTTCGTTGTAGCGAACTCCATTCAGGAGTAACTCACCAGATGACGCCACTTCCAGACCGGCAACGATACGAAGAGCAGTGGTTTTACCACAGCCTGACGGTCCGAGAAGGGCTACTAGCTCGCCGGGTTGAACGGTCAGATTGAGACCATCGAGCGCCTTCACCGGGCCAAAATGGCGGCTCATCCCTTTAAGTTGGAGGGTGCAGCTATCGCGATCGTTCTTGCTCATTCGTCCACCTCTACACGTTGTGCGCTCCGCTTGGGAAGGAGTGCGATAACCGACAAGAGCGCAATTGCGCCCACAAAACTAAAGACAGAGATTGCAATCGCACCCAAAATATTCTGTTGTCCTGCGACCACAGTCCATGTTGGGAAGGTCTCCCAATGCAAAAGCGATGTAATCGTGTACTCGCCGATCGACAGTGCAAATGTTAGGAAGAGAGCTCCAGTAATACCGCTGCGAATCGCTGGAACGATGACGCGAATGATCGTGCTGGCCCATGATGCTCCCAAACTTCTCGATGCCTCTACTAAGGTTTTAAGGGCGATTGTCTGAAGAGAAGTGTCGAGCGCACGATATGTATAGGGAAGTGCGATGATGACAAAGAAAAATACCAGTTCATATTCTGAGTTCTGCAAGATTTCTGGCATCGCAACTTGCGCTCCAATTGCAAGAGAGACGACAGGAATGATAAGCGGAAGGATGCAGAGAAAATCAACGAGAGATTTATACTTCTGCCCCTTCAGATTTAGGTAGACCATGGTTGGAACCATGAGAGCAAGGGTGAGAAGTGCTGCAAGCACCGCGAGTTTGAGCGAGGTGATCAGGCTGGGATAGAAGCCGTCTTGGTGAATGAGCCATTGATAGTTGGCCCAAGAGTGTCCCTTGCCGCCATTGCCTTTAAAGCTATAGACCGCTGCTCCGTAGAGCGGCACGATGAAGATTAGGAAGGCTAGGACTGATGAGGAGATGACCAGAGGCCACTTGAGAGTGAAGCGCTTCATCAGCTTCTCCACTTCGCCGCACGGCGCTGCGCCCAGATATAACCGGCCATTACGATCGTTGCCACAACAATCATTCCTACGGCTAGAGAATCACCGAGATTGGTTTGATCCGAGATCACATTGCCATCAACCAGGGTGCCGATGATGATCGGTACCAGGGGAACTGTTCCAACCGTTAATGCTCGAGCCGTTGCATAAGCCGAGAAACCGCCAGCGAATAACAGGAAGAACGCACCCACAAAAGATGGGATCAAGATAGGTATGCCTACACGGCGCCAGTACGTGAATGCAGATGCGCCCAGACTGATGCTCGCCTCTTCCCATTCGCGACGCAGGCCAGCGATGGCGGGTTTAAAGACCAAGACCATAAGTGGCACTTGGAAGAATGAATAAACCATTACTACTCCCGTGAAGGAGAAGATGGTGAAATGGCCGGCGTAGATATCCCAGCCAAAATCCTTCAACACTTTTGTAACGATTCCCTCGGTACCAAATGCCGCTACGAACATAAATGCGAGCGGAACACCGCCCGAGTTAGCAAAGACTGCAGAGATCGAATCAATAACGGCTCCAAATTTGCCGCGCGCGTATTTCACGATGACGTAGGCGAAGAATGCGCCGAGGAGCGACCCGATAAGTGCGGTAATGAGTGAGAGTTTTAGCGAGACAATGAAGGCGTGAAGGTATGGTCCCGAATGAAGAATCGGGCGATAGTTTGCCAACGTCCATTCATTTTTATTTCCTTGAAAGCTACGTACTGTTACTGCGACAACCGGCCAGATGAGGAAGAAGCCAGTAAATAGAAAGAATGGGAGTAGTGGTAGCACACCGGAACCCCGGCCGCTCGAACGAATTCGAGATTGTGCTCTCACTACTCCCATATATTTTCGTTAGCTCGTAACTAGTTCTAAGACTTAGTTACCAGCGATTGCTGGCCACTGTGCCTTGAGAAGAGCCTTCGCCGCATCCTGATCTGCAGGACTTGGTGTCACGATCTTTGCTCCTGCTGGAATTCCGTATCCAGCTGGTGCTGCTGCATTTGTGCCCTTAGCAACCATTGCGTCGTACTCGATTGGAAGTGCGCCGCCTGCGATCCAAATGTTCTGTCCGCCATTGATTGATGCGAAGATCTTTGTTCCGGTAAGACCCTTAACGGAACCGAGGTTCGCAGAACCCTTGCCCTTGTTCTCTGAATAGAGGAATTCAGTCCAGAGACGAGCTGCTGCTGGGTGTGGAGCGTTGAATGGGATAGCCATGATGTATGGGGTTCCCTTGATGACTGCATCGGAAGGAATAACATACTTAAGAGTCTTTCCAGCCTTAGCAGCTGTTGCTACAGCTCCTGGACCGTTGAATGACCATGAGAATGAAACCTTGTATGCGCCGGCAAGGAAGTTCTGTCCGTTAGCCAATGCGGTTACGAAGTTTCCAGAATCCTTCATGGACTTAAAGTAATCAATACCCTTTTGCACGTTAGTTGTAGTTCCACCATTTGCAAGGTTCGCAGCGAATACAGACATCAAAGCCTCTTGTGCGCCTGATGGATCTCCACCAATAGCAACTTGATTCTTAAATGCTGGATCCTTGAGATCGTTGAAAGATGTTGGAGCCTTTGCGATTGATGTGTCATATGACAGTGCGATTACGCCTGCATAGTCACCGTACCAGCGCCCTGAAGCATCCTTGTATGTAGGTGTGATGTCTTTCCAGTTCACAACTTTGTAAGGAGCGAAGAGGTTTGCGTTATCTGCACCATAAGTGATACCGACGTCAACTGCATCTGGAACCTTTGATGCTGGAGCGGTCTTTACTGTCTGAATTTCATAAGCAGATGATCCATCTGGATTGTCATCTGCGATCTTGATTCCGAAAGCCTTTGTGAAGAGATCCATGGCTTCGCCGTAGTTAGCCCAGTCGCGAGGAAGGGTAATTACGTTGAGCTTTCCCTCTTTTTGAGCTGCCTTGACGAGTGCATCCATGCCACCGCAAGAAACAAGACTTGTGCACTTTGAGTAATCAATCTTAGCTGTTGCAGCTGTTGAAGCTGCAGTTGTTGAAACCAATGAAGCTGCAGCCATTGTGGCTACAAGCACTCCAGTGAATAAACGCTTGCGCATATGTCCCCCTTAAGGATCAGTAGGGCAAGCCAATCCCTCCTTGTTTACCAAGAAGGGATTTTTAGGAGAGCGGTAGATGTACGAAAAGTTAATACTTAACTTTTCGCCATGTAGACCCCTCTTAATTAATAAGAGTGAGTAGCGAAAGCACCGTGGGAGAGATTTGCGTTGCACCGGTAGCGCGCAATTCTGATTCAGAGTGCTGACCGCTTGTTACTCCAAGGACTATCGCGGCCCCCGCACTAACACCTGCCTTCATATCAGACTCGGTATCTCCAGCAATTGCCACTTGATCAGGATGCAGGTCTAAACCCGTCGCCTTGTTATAAATATCGACGGCACGGAAGATCATGTCTGGAGCGGGACGCCCTTCGGCAACTTCGGATGCGGCCACCGATACATCAATGAGTTCCGCCCAGCACAGGCTGTAGATGATTGGATCGAGGATCTCACGAGGGAAGCCGGTAGATATTCCCACTCCAATTCCCCGTTTGCGCAGCTCGCGGAAGAACTCACTTACTCCATCAAATTCAACGAGCTCACCCTCGGCTACCAAGTCGGTGTAGGCAGTCACGAAGCGCTCATGCGCTGCGAAAGCCGCTTCGGCATCACCTTTACAGAGGTGCGTAAATACATCAATCTTGCGTTGCCCCATCGTGGCGATGACATACTCGGTCATCTCTGCAAACTCTTCAGCGGTGGGGTTCGTAGGTTCCATGGCTATCTGGAAAGCCTTTACAACTAACCCGCCATCTTGCGCCGTTGTACCTGCGACATCTAGAACTACTAACTTTATTTCGGCCATGATCTGATGGTCTCCTCTGCGATAGCTGGTGAAATGG
>JBAXVT010000070.1:0-5144 GCA_037128715.1 Actinomycetes bacterium | reverse complement strand
TAATGATCTGGGATCTCTTCTTAGATCCGCAGATGGTTGATGCCGGTCGTTGGAGTTGGAAACTCGTTGGTCCGCACACTCCTTTTGAGCCCCAGATTCCGCTCTCAAATTCCGCCGGGTGGCTCTTCGCGGGAATGGGCTTAATGGCCTTGCTGCACAAAGTATTGCCGCGCGGCCACCGCAAGAAATCCATCAGCTCTCTCGCCCCTGACATTTTGCTCTTCTGGACTCTTTTCGGCGGAGTCGTCGGCAATATCTTCTTCTTCCATCACGCTCAGATCGGAATTTTTGTAGGGTCGCTCTTCTTTATCTATCTGATCCCTTATATGTTCCAGCTTCGCTTTGGCCGGCCAGATACCGCATAGCCCATGATCCTTCTCCTTGCACTCACCGCAATTCCATTGCTCTTTACCGTTGCTAACTCGCTTTCGATGCGCGTTTTACACAAAGGCCAAGCCCAAGAGATCAAAGGTGTGGTTTCAATCTTGATACCGATGCGCAATGAGGCCGAGAATGTAGATGGTGTACTTACTACCGTGGCAGCATCGACGCTCATTCCGGATTTCGAAATTCTTATCCTTGACGATCATTCCGAAGATTCCACGGCCGCTCTGCTCCGCGGTTTTCCTGGCGCAACAACCTATGCGGGTATCGATCTACCTGAAGGTTGGCTCGGCAAGAACTTCGCCTGCCACCAACTGGTTACCCATTCCAAAGGTGAATATCTAGTCTTTATCGATGCCGACGTGCGTGTCTCCGACTCGGCGATTGCCGCGGCGATTACATATATGGAATCGCTGGGCTGGGACTTCATTTCACCCTATCCCCGCCAGATCACCGTCACATTCTTTGAACGCTTGATTCAGCCGCTACTGCAGTGGTCGTGGCTCTCCTCGGTGCCACTGCGTCTTGCGGAGCGCGCAAAGTTTCCTTCCATGATTATTGCCAACGGTCAGTTTATGATCGTGAAACGTCAGCCCTACATTGCTGCGGGTGGACATAAAGCGATCAGACACGAAGTGCTAGATGATCTCGAACTAGCCCGCCTTTTGGTAAAGAGTAGCTTTAAAGGCGGAGTCGCCGATGCCAGTGGTGTCGCTGCCTGTCGCATGTATACAACGCAAAGCGAACTCTTTGACGGGTACACCAAATCGCTCTGGCGCGCCTTTGGTTCTCCGATCGGCGCGCTCGCGACGAGCCTCTTCCTGTTTCTCACTGGCGTACTCCCGCTGCTGCTTGCTCTCGCGGGGTATCGAACCGCGTGGCTTGGGTATTTTCTTATTGTGCTCTCGCGTTATGTCGCTGCACTACGAACGCGATCGACACCGAGCACCGCACTCTTGCATCCGCTTGCTATCGTGACTCTTATCTACCTCATCATCAAATCGTGGTATCAAAAATCAACGGGCCAATTAACGTGGCGCGGACGGAGCGTGGCTTAATTGTCCAAGATAGTTGTGATTGGCGCCGGAGTAGGTGGCATGACCGTTGCCGCCCGTCTGGCAAAACAAGGACACGAAGTCTCGCTCTACGAAGCTTCCGATCGCACCGGAGGCAAGTGCCGCACAGAATGGTTCGGCGACTACGCCTTTGATACGGGACCTTCGCTACTCACGCTTCCTGCAATATACAAAGATTTCTTTCTCAAAACCGGTCCGCGCTTTGAAAGGGTTTTGACAAGCACCGCCGTCGATCCGTCATTTACTTATAATTTTGCCGACGGAAAAAGTGTTGACTTTGTTAATCTCGATCTTCCCAAGACCTGCGCCGCTATCGATGCCGCTCTGGGGGTCGAGGCAGGCAACGCCTGGCACACCCTCATGCAGCGCGCAGAGATCATGTGGGACATCTCGCGAGTCCCCTTCGTGCAATCTGAACTCACTTCTATCTGGAGTCTGCTCAAACGCCGCGATTTAATCCGTGGAATCCGACAGATCGCGCCCTACAAATCGCTGCGCAAGGTGACTGGGGAATACACCAAAGACCAGCACATCCAAATGATCATCGATCGTTATGCAACCTACACCGGCTCTGATCCGCGTCGGGCCCCCGCCGCCCTGTTAACCATCGCATTTGTTGAAGCCAGTTTTGGGGCCTGGCATCTCGCTGGCGGTATCGGCCAATTGAGCGTTGCCTTGGAAGAGCGCTGCCGCCTGCTCAAAGTTGATATCCACATGAACTCCACCGTCGCACAGATCAACACCGCCTGTGGGGCAGTTACCGGAGTAACTTTGGCGAGCGGCGCAGTCATTAGCGCAGATCTCGTTGTCGCCAATGCCGACGCCGAGATCGTTTATAACCAGCTCCTGGGGCCAGAGGTGCGTCAAGCAAATCCAGAACGCAAGAAGTTAAAACGTGCGGAAAAATCTCTGGCTGGATTCTCGCTCTTGCTAGGACTCGACAATTCCAAGATAGATGGCCCCGCTCCCGAGATCAACCATCACTCCATTTATTTTCCGGCAGATTACGATGCCGAATTCGATGCCATCTTCACTAAACATGTTCCGGTGGCGGACCCAACTATCTATATCTGCGCACCCCATGATCCGTTGATGGTTAAACGCGCGGGCACCGAGAATTGGTTTGTACTTGTAAACGCTCCCCGCCACGATCCCGCTTCAGGATGGGATTGGAGCCATGGCGGCGCGGAATATGCGCGGCAGATCATTGCGAAACTCGATGCTCTGGGGTTACGAGTCAGTGAACGCCTTGATGTTATGGAATTTAGAACCCCGCTTGATCTGCAGAACGCGACGAACGCTCCCGGCGGATCTATCTATGGAACTTCGAGCAATGGAGCGATGTCAGCATTTTCGCGCGCGAAGAATCGTTCACCTGTGAAAGGGCTCTTCTGTGTTGGTGGATCAGCTCACCCCGGTGGTGGATTGCCGCTGGTGGGAATGAGCGCGGAGTTAGTCGCCGAGGCGATCGGTGGCACTCAAACGGGTGTAACCGCTGCGCATCACAGTCACTAAAGCAATTGCTTGCTGCACGGTCCACACCACAGCCAGAGTTGTGACGGCAGAAACTTTGATGTCATAGGCCAAGATCGCAACCGCCAAAAATGAAGCACGCACCGGACGTTCCGCGATGGTTACAACATCAATGCGATAGTCACCTAGTCCAGCGATACGAGCCCGCGAATATTCTTGGGTAAAAGCAAGAACCCACGCTGTGGCAATTAACCAAGCGGGTGCCCCAAGTTTGTAAAAAGCCAGAGCCCAAAAAGTCTCTCCAATGCGATCGCAGAGCGCATCAACCATCGCACCGCGTTTGCTCGCCTTGTTGCTCAATATCGCAACGGTTCCATCAATTCCATCGCTCAACAGCGAGATGCCAAGGAGAGCGATGCAATAATTTCTATTGGCTTCGGTATAAGTGAAAACTGCTGCAATAACTCCGATAATGCTCAATACATTGGGCGAAACCTTTATGCGAACCAGTGGGCGAGAAATCGCAAAAGAGATCACCAACCAGCCTTTCACTATCCCTGTGATCTCCGCTCCACCATGGAGCGCACTCCAGTTAGCAAAGAACTCTTCACGTTTCATCGCAATCCAATGTTCTTGACGATCGCAGCGGTAGCGGCAGCCTTATTCATAGTATAGAAATGAATTCCCGGAACACCAGCCTTGATCAACTCTTCGCAGAGTTGAGTCGCGATCTCGACACCTAATTCCACGCCTGCCGCCTCATCGTCTGCGACGGCGGCAAAACGTTCCCCGATCATTGGTGGGATGGGAGTCCCACCAAGTTCAGCCATGCGCGTTAGCTGCTTGAAGTTAGTAATGGGAAGCACGCCCGCGATGATAGGTAGATGCGAACCCGCACTGGCGAGCGCATCAACTAATCTCAGGTAGGCGCTGATATCGAAGAAGAACTGCGTGGTCGCAAAAGTGGCACCATGCGCCTCCTTGCGAAGCAGGGTCTGAATGTCAGCGGCAAAATCGCCATGTGAGGCGGGATGGCCATCAGGAAACGCGGCAACGCCAACGGCGAAATTGCCGCGCGCGCACACCAGGTCAACTAATTGGTCGGCATGATCCAATCCATTCGGGGTAGATATCCAGGGTGCCTCAGGGCCGCCCGCAGGATCTCCACGCAAGGCCAAGATCGTTGAAATCTTTGCGGCTTGATACTGATCCAAAATCTGCTCTAACTCGGTTCTGGTGGAACCTACACAGGTTAGGTGAGCCACCGTGGGAATTCCGGTGTGCGCAGTGAGTTCATCTGCAATACGTATCGTTCGGTCTCGGGTGGAACCCCCTGCCCCATATGTGACGGATACAGAATCAGGGTTAAGCAGAGCCAACTCTTCGACCGCTTCCCAGAGCCTGGACTCCCCGAGCTCATCCTTCGGCGGAAAGAGTTCGATAGAGAACGCGGTGGATTTCTCAGTTCTCGCCTTCATAGCGGAGCAGGGTACCGTTACCGAGTGGACTTTGATGGCATTCGTGGACTCACCGGAGCAATCAACAAATCTCTTGGCGAATTTTTTGACCATGAGTCTAGTTATTTGCGAACAATAGGCAGTGAACTTAATCCAGTTGCAGATGCGCTCGGTCGATTCTTACTCGATAGCGGAAAACGTTTACGCCCTCTCTTTGCAACCATTGGCTTCTTAGGCGCCGGCGGAGAACTAACACCTCAGGTAATTCGCGCGAGTTCGAGTTTGGAATTAGTACACGTCTGCGCACTAATTCATGATGATGTGATGGATGCTTCAGATACCAGGCGTGGTGCTCCCGCGATTCATAAACAATTCGAAACCATTCATGATGCAGATGGCCTACACGGCAGCAGCGAGCAATTTGGCGTTGCTTCAGCAATCTTGCTCGGCGATCTCGCACTCATCTGGGCCGCCAAAGCGCTCCATGAATCTGGTCTACCTCCAGAAAGTATTCTCCGCTCTCTTCCTATCTATGACGAGATGCGCGTTGAATTGATGGCCGGCCAATACCTCGATGTTTATGAGCAAGCGCTCGCCAGCGAGAGCGTAGAACGCTCCCTAAAAGTTGCCCGATATAAATCTGGCAAGTACTCCATTGAACGTCCATTGCATTTTGGCGCGAGCCTTGGTGCCGGATTCACGCCACACGTAGTTGATATCTACTCGAATTATGGCTTGCCGCTGGGCGAAGC
The DNA here is from genome assembly GCA_037128715.1 of Actinomycetes bacterium. GTDB lineage: Bacteria > Actinomycetota > Actinomycetes > Nanopelagicales > Nanopelagicaceae > PALSA-747. The sequence goes on along the minus strand of JBAXVT010000070.1, from coordinate 2 downwards.
TT
>JBAXVT010000007.1:0-40713 GCA_037128715.1 Actinomycetes bacterium | reverse complement strand
TATGCGAGCTTCGTCTGTAGATTCTCTGCGATTGCGGCGAGGAAGTCCTCGGTGTTGAGCCAAGGCGCATCCTTTGAGATCAGGAGAGCTAGATCCTTGGTCATCTTGCCGGACTCGACTGTCTCTACACAGACTGCTTCCAGGTTCTTGGCGAAGGTCGCGAGCTCTGGATTGTTATCCAACTTCGCGCGGTGAGTCAGGCCCTGAGTCCAAGCAAAGATAGATGCGATTGGGTTGGTCGAGGTCTGCTTGCCCTTCTGGTGTTCGCGATAGTGGCGAGTCACAGTTCCATGGGCTGCTTCAGACTCAACGGTCTTTCCATCTGGAGTCATCAGGACTGATGTCATCAATCCGAGGGAGCCATAACCTTGTGCGACGGTATCTGACTGAACATCGCCATCGTAATTCTTACAAGCCCAGACATAACCACCGGGCATGCGAAGAGACATGGCAACCATGTCATCGATTAAGCGGTGCTCGTACCAAATACCGAGTGCATCGAATTGGGTTTTGAATTCGGCGAGGTAGATCTCTTCGAAGATATCTTTAAAGCGACCGTCATAGGCCTTCAAAATGGTGTTCTTCGTTGATAGATAAACCGGGAACTTGCGGAGGATTCCGTAATTAAGCGATGCACGAGCAAAGTCGCGGATCGAATCATCCAAGTTGTACATCGCCATGCTGACGCCTGAGCCAGGGAAGTTAAAGACTTCGTGCTCGATCTTCTCGCCGCCATCTTCAGGTACGAAGGTGATTGTCAGCTTGCCCTTACCGGGAATGCGAAAGTCAGTGGCGCGGTACTGATCGCCGAAAGCGTGACGGCCGATAACGATCGGTAGGGTCCAATGGGGAACCAGGCGGGGAACATTCGAGATGATGATCGGTTCACGGAAGATAACTCCACCGAGGATGTTGCGGACGGTGCCGTTAGGCGACTTCCACATCTTCTTCAAACCGAATTCTTCAACGCGGGCCTCATCTGGAGTGATGGTTGCGCATTTGACGCCAACGCCGTGCTTCAAGATGGCATGGGCAGAATCAATGGTGACCTGATCATCCGTGGCATCACGATTTTCAATACTGAGATCGTAATATTCTAAATTCACATCGAGGTAAGGCAATATCAACTTATCTTTGATGAACTGCCAAATGATGCGGGTCATCTCATCGCCATCGAGTTCAACGACTGTGCCCGTTACCTTGATCTTCGCCATTACATCCCTGCTTTCTGGTGAGGTATTTCTCTTAAAGGTCTTTTACATCGATTTGCTTGGCGCGAACTGCCTCTGCAGCAGCCTTGAGAGCAGCGAGCTCGCTCTCGGTAAGCGCGGTTTCAACAACTTCCTTGATTCCGGTGCGGCCGATCTTTGCTTCGACGCCGAGATAGACGCCACTAATTCCATATTGACCATCGACCCAAGCGCAGACCGGCATGACCTCGCCAGAGTCTTCAATGACTGCCTTCGCCATACGAGCCGCTGCCGCTGATGGGGCGTAATACGCCGAACCAGTTTTGAGGAGCGCAACAACTTCAGCGCCACCGTTGCGAGTACGGTCAACAAGGTCGTTGATATCTTCTGCAGAAAGTAGTGCGGTGAGTGGCTGACCATTTACGGTGCAGCGACTTGGGACTGGAACCATGGTGTCTCCATGTGATCCAAGAGTAAGTGTCTTCACCGATCCGACTGGAACCGCGAGCTTCTCGGCAACAAAGTTGGTGAAGCGAGCGGTGTCGAGCATTCCTGCTTGACCCATTACTTGGTGATGCGGAAATCCTGTTGCAAGTTGCGCGAGCGCGGTCATTTCATCGAGTGGATTAGAGACCACGATGATGACTGCTTTAGGAGAATGTTTCGCGATATTTTCTGCTACACCGCGAACGATGCCTGCGTTAATGCCGATGAGATCCATGCGAGACATTCCGGGCTTGCGGGGCAGACCTGCTGTAATGACTACAACATCGGAATTGGCAGTCGCTTCGTAGCCGCCACCTTCTGGAGTAGTGGTTGCGCCGATTATTTTAGTTTCGAAACCTTCGATGGAGCGCGATTGATTCATATCAAGCGCTAACCCCTCGGGCTTTCCTTCAACGATATCGGTCAGCACAACGGTCTCAAAGATGTTGTATTCGGCTAAACGAAGGGCGGTAGTTGAACCATAAAATCCGCTACCGACGACCGTGACTTTGCCAGATCTACTCATGGAATCCTCCTGAAAGTGAACTAGCGCAATCCTACTTTGCGTGCGGCAGGGTTAAAGACACGATAAAGAGGAGCAAGGTCACACCGCTTGGAATCAGGAGTTCGATACTCCGACGTGGAGAGCTCGTTGTATAAGCGATATAGGCGTAGAGCGCACCGCCTATGGCGACCAAGATAGAACAGGTACGGACCGCACTAAATATCCCAATTGTGACCCCCATTACAACGAGGGCGATCGCCAAGCTCCGCCATACTAATTGTGAGCCCTTCAGTGGCCGGAGTTTATTACCGAGAGTTGCTAGCACGACCAGCCATTTCAACAACGTTCGTTATCAGCATGGCCCGCGTCATGGGACCTACCCCACCAGGCATGGGTGCGATATAGGCGGCTACATCTGCAACCCCGGGATGGATGTCACCCAGGAGACCAGCGTCAGTGCGAGTAATTCCGACATCGAGGACAGCGGCGCCAACTTTGACCATATCGGGAGTCAACAAATGTGCGCTTCCTACCGCGGCAATGATGATGTCTGCCCGCTTGGTGTGAAAAGCGACGTCCCTGGTAGCAGTGTGCGTGATTGTTACCGTCGCATCATCACCCTTACGAGTGAGCAACAACGAGAGCGGGCGACCAACTGTTAAGCCACGACCCATAATCACAACTTCAGCGCCTTTGGTGCTGACGTTATAACGATGCAAGAGTTCGAGGATTCCCCGAGGTGTACAAGGAAGTGGGGCAGGCTCACCGATAACCAATTTTCCGAGGTTGAGCGGATGTAAACCATCTGCATCTTTATCGGGATCGATTGATTCTAAAATTAAATTCGCAGAAATGCCCTTAGGAAGCGGCAACTGCACGATATATCCCGTGCACTCTGGAGAGTTATTCAAATCTTTGATTGCTGCAAGTACATCTGCTTGTGATGCCGTCTCGGGCAGATCGATACGAATTGAGTTGATGCCTACTTCGGCGCAGTCGCGGTGCTTACCAGCGACGTAAGAGAGTGAACCAGGATCACCGCCGACCAAAACAGTTCCGAGTCCGGGCTTTGATGTCATCCCCGCGACTATAACTGCCAACTCTGATTTGATTGTTTTTGCGGTTGCTTTGCCATCCAGAATCACTGCGCTCATAACTTCATCCTAACTAGGCATGTGAGAAATGGCGAACACCTGTGAAGAACATAACAATTCCCGCTGCTTTCGCCGCAGCGATTACCTCTTCATCACGAACGCTGCCGCCCGGCTGCACTACCGCGCTCACACCAGCGTCAATCAGTATCTGTAGCCCATCGGCAAAAGGGAAGAAGGCATCGCTGGAAGCTACTGCACCCGCGGCGCGCGCTCCTGCGCGGGATACTGACAACCGCGCTGAATCAACGCGATTAACCTGTCCCATGCCAACTCCCACCGAGGCTCCATCGTGGGCCAGAAGAATTGCATTGCTTTTAACGGCACGGATCGCGCGCCAAGCGAATTGCAGATCAGCGAGCATTGCATCCGATACCTCTCCGCCAGAAACTTGAGTCCAGGCAGATGCATCATCACCAGGGGCGTCAACGAGATCGGTCTCTTGAATAAGTAGGCCACCTGAAATTGGGCGGCGCTCCACTGCGGAATTAACGAAGTGGGCTAGCGTCAAGATGCGAATCGATGGTTTCTTGGAGAGAACTTCGACGGCACCGTCGGAATAACTTGGTGCCACTATCACTTCAGTAAATATTTCAGAGAGCGCTGTAGCCATCTCTAATGAGACGGGACGATTAGTGGCAACAACTCCGCCAAATGCTGAGACAGGATCGCAGGCGTGCGCCTTGGCATAGGCCTGAGCGATAGTTGCGCCGATGGCAATTCCACAAGGGTTAGCATGTTTAATAATGGCAACGCATGGCTCGGCATGGTCATATGCACTTCTGACAGCGGCATCGGCATCGGTGTAATTATTAAATGACATCTCTTTACCGTGTAATTGAATGGCCTGTGCGATACCGGGAGCAATCCAGGATGCGGCGTTGGAGTAGACACTCGCTCTCTGATGAGGATTCTCTCCATAACGCAGCGGAGCGATGCGATGAAAGATTGCTGCCTTCCATTCATCGTCAACATCGAGTTGTTGACCCAACCAGGTAGCAATTGCAGCATCGTATTCAGCGGTAACTCGAAAGGTCTCCATAGCGAGCCGGGTGCGTTCTGGCAGGGTGAAGCCTCCGGCAGCAATCGAACTCAAGAGGAATGGATATTGCGCTGGATTTGAGATTACAGCGACAGAGCCATGGTTCTTAGCAGCACCGCGAAGCATCGAAGGCCCACCGATATCTATCTGCTCAATGCATTCGGCGAAGTCTGTTGTTGATGCGATCGTCTGGGCAAAGGGATATAAGTTGATAACAATGAGGTCGAAAGGAGCGATGTCGTGCGCGGCGATCGCGGCGAGATGCTCGGGGTTGTTCTGGTCTGCCAATATCCCACCGTGAATTCTGGGGTGCAACGTCTTTACTCGGCCACCCATCATCTCGGGAAATCCTGTGTAATCCTCCACGGCCGTTACTGAAATTCCCGCCGCAGCTAAAGTTTTTGCGGTCGATCCAGTGGAGAGAATTTCAACACCAGAATCTGCCAGCGCGGAGCCGAGTTCTACTAATCCAGTTTTGTCATAGACGCTTATTAATGCGCGGCGTATTGGCTTGCGATTGCTCACAGCGTTCCTGTCTTTCCATAACCAGCGAGCGTCTCAACTATGAGTGCTCGTTCGGCAATCTTAATGCGTTCGTGCAGGGTGGCCTCGTTATCACCTGGCAATACCTCTACCTCGCGCTGAGAAATCACAGGACCAGTATCTAAGCCAGCGTCCACCCAATGGACCGTTGTTCCCGTGGTCGTGACGCCAGCCGCCAGTGCATCTCTCACCGCATGAGCCCCCGGAAAGAGTGGGAGCAATGATGGGTGGGTATTTATGACTTTAAAAGTGCTAACAAAGCGCGCTGCCAGAATTCGCATAAAGCCCACGCTCACAATCAGATCGGGTGCCAGTGCTTCAGTACATTCAAAGATCGCTTGATCCCACTCGGTGCGATCGCTTTGCATGGGGAGATAGAAATCAGGAAGGCGAAACTGGCGGGCAATATCCAACGCAGGGGACTCTTTATCGCTCACCAAACCCACGAATTCGGCGCTGATCAGGCCTGCATCATGCGCTTGCAAAATAGCGGCCGCCAGGGAACCGCCTCCTGAGGCCAGTAGCAATATTCGCTTAGCCACGATGAATCACTCTGCGGGCAAGCGCGGGGATATAAAGCGCAACAATAGCTGCGCTGACGAAATCCACCGCGAGATAAGCAACAAAGCGCCACCAGATAACTCCAACGGGATTGAGAGCGTTGGTCAACAACTCTCCTGCAGAGAAGAAGGCGATTGCGGCGATGATTACGAAGAATTTAAACCCCTGCGAGATGAGATTTCTAGTGCGGTGCAGCAGGGAATGATTTCCACGTTGCAGAAAAATAATGACGACGATAAATAAGATTCCCCAGAAGCCCAAAGCATAGTTCAACTCTTTATGTACTCCAGTGGGCAGCGCCGAAACAAATGGCAGAGCTGGCACTTGACCGAGCGTCACCTGCGTGGCGCTAATAGTTGAGTGAGAGCCAAAAGAGAAGCCGATCCCCGTTAAATAGGAGAGGGTGGCAAGGGCGATGTTGGGCAGATAAAGAAGTTGCAGAAGCGTCAATAAAATCCCACCAACTATTCCACCGCCAAGGACAACGGAGATGCTTTTCATTTCACCCCAGTGCCCATAGAGAGAGAAAGCAAAGACGAGCGCGGCGCACCCGAGAGCAATCGCAAAGAGATAGAGAGCGAAGTAGAGAGTGCGGTTGCGAGCGCGATCAAATTTGAGCGTCGCTACCATTGCGATGATGAATGTCATTATTGGAGTCAAATATAAATTTGCCGAAACCCCATGGTGTATCGAAACAAGCGCCAAGAGTTCGCAGAGAAGTGCATACCAAAAGGCGTAAACCAATCGTGCGCCATTGAGTTTATTAAAGGCCGCTTCAACTGTTGGCATCCCCCGTCGAATTGCCCACATGGGATAGATAACCGCTAGAAGTGGAAGAACCGTTAGTTTGCCGGAAGGAACTGCAAATGGAATGAGGTGAGCCCCTAAGAAGAGCCAGGCCGAAGCCCGGACTGGATCTCCGGTATTTCCGTTGGTGCTGCCTGCGCTTGCCCAAGTAAAGAGCGCAACGAAGGCGAGCGGGAAGAGCGTTAGAGAGACGCTGCGGAGGGCTTGCCGAAACGAGACCCCCAGAGCGCCGGCAACCATTTGTTATCCGTTAAGAATCGCACGCATCAAGGCCGCGGTCTCACTCGGCGTCTTACCGACTTTAACTCCAGCAGCTTCCAGCGCAACTTTCTTTGCTTCCGCAGTTCCAGAGGAGCCGGAGACGATGGCGCCGGCATGACCCATGGTCTTGCCTTCAGGTGCAGTAAAGCCAGCGACATAGCCAACGACTGGCTTGGTGACATAAGAAGAGATAAATGCCGCAGCGCGCTCTTCAGCATCGCCACCAATTTCACCAATAATGACAATGGCATCTGTGTCGGGATCATCTTGGAAGGCGCGCAGGCAATCAATGTGCGTCGTTCCAATGATGGGATCTCCACCAATTCCTACTGCCGTACTAAATCCGATATCGCGCAATTCGTACATCATTTGGTAGGTGAGAGTGCCGGATTTTGAAACCAATCCGATACGTCCAGGTCCAGTGATATCACCCGGAATAATTCCAATATTAGAAAGTCCAGGGCTAATCAAGCCTGGGCAATTTGGGCCGATCAAGCGAGTGGTGCCTTTGCTCTCGGCATGTGCATAGAAGATCGCAGCGTCGTGAACTGGAATTCCCTCGGTTATAACTACGACGAGAGGGAGTGCGGCATCGATAGCATCCATGACTGCGGCTTTAGCGAACTTGGGTGGAACGAAGACAACCGATGCATTGGCTCCTGTTGCGGCAACCGCTTCGGCAACGCTATTGAATACAGGTAGCGTCTTTCCCTCTATCTCAACGCTCTGTCCGCCTTTGCCGGGCGTAACTCCGCCGACAATATTGGTGCCGTACTTGAGCATGCGTCCGGTGTGTTTGGTTCCTTCAGAACCAGTCATACCTTGGACGATAACTTTGCTCTCTTTATTAATGAAGATAGCCATTTACTTCGCCGCCAATTCTGCAGCTTTTGCAGCTGCACCATCCATGGTGTCCAACTGTTGCACCAATGGGTGCGCCGCTTCGTTCAAGATTCGACGGCCTTCCAGCACATTATTTCCGTCTAGTCGCACGACGATCGGCTTGGTGGCCTTATCGCCCAACATCTCTAGGGCTTTTACGATTCCATTAGCTACTGCATCACAGGATGTAATTCCGCCAAATACGTTGACGAAGACGCTGCGAACGTCGGTATCACCCAAGATGATCGAAAGTCCGTCTGCCATTACCTCTGCAGATGCTCCGCCGCCAATATCCAAGAAGTTCGCCGGTTTTACGCCGAACTTTTCACCAGCATAAGCAACCACATCGAGGGTGCTCATAACCAAACCAGCGCCGTTGCCAATGATTCCGACTTCACCGTCGAGTTTGACGTAGTTGAGGTTCTTCGCCTTTGCTGCGGCTTCCAAAGGATTCGTGGAAGCGTGATCAATAAGGGCCTCGTGGTCGGGATGGCGAAAATCAGCGTTGTCATCGAGAGTTACCTTGCCATCGAGGGCAATGATGCGACCATCTTCTGTCTTGACCAATGGATTGATCTCCATCAAGGTGGCATCTTCTGCTACAAATGCTGCCCATAACTTAAGGAGAACATCAGCCACATCGCTGACTACGCCCTCTGGAAATTGGCCCGCTTTAACAATTTCTAAAGCTTTCTCGCGTGAAATTCCAGTATTTGGATCGATTCCTACGCGTGCCAACTTTTCGGGTTGCGAATGTGCGACCTCTTCAATTTCCATTCCACCAGCTACCGATGCCATCACCAAAAAGTTGCGATTGGCACGATCGAGCAATATTGCCATGTAATACTCTTCGGCGATCGGCGCGGCTTGTGCGATCATCACTTTATGTACCGTGTGGCCTTTAATATCCATTCCCAAAATGGCTTCCGCTTTAACGCGCGCATCTGCCGCATCAACCGCTAATTTCACTCCACCCGCTTTGCCGCGGCCTCCAACTTTCACCTGTGCCTTGACGACAACTTTTCCGCCCATCGTCGCAGCTGCGCGTTCGGCTTCATCAGCAGTTAATGCAACTGCGCCGGCGAGTACTGGAATGTTATGTGCTTCAAAGAGATCTCGAGCTTGATACTCAAAGAGATCCACGCGGTACCCCGATCTTTATTTGTCTAGATTGAAAGAGAATCACTACAGGCGCAAATCCTACTTGCCCTTTGCGATCGTTTTTAGAGGCGCTCTACCGGGGCGTAGCGGAGCAAGAGCCGCTTCTCGCCCGAACTACCAAAATCGATCGTCGCTTCCGCACGATCTCCAGCTCCAGTGACTGCGAGGACTTTACCGAGCCCAAATGTGTCGTGCGACACTCGGTCGCCGACTTCAAGCACAATCGTTGATTCGACCTTCTTTCCGGTGGCACGAGGGGGTGGCCCGAAGGTGCGGTTGGCCCCGATACGTGGCTTCAAAGATGAGTTTCCTTCGTTCCACGTAATTACGCCCTCTGGGATTTCAGCCAAGAATCGCGATGGTGGGTTATATGTTGGAGCGCCCCATGAAGAGCGATATTCAGAGCGTGAAAGGTAGAGCCGTTTTCTCGCCCGAGTCAGCCCGACATAGGCCAAACGACGTTCCTCTTCAATCTCCGAGCGTTCACCCAAGGTGCGCGAGTGCGGGAAGATTCCCTCTTCCATCCCGGTAAGAAAAACGGTGGGGAATTCCAAACCCTTTGCAGTGTGCAGTGTCATCATGGTTACAACTCCCCCATGATCTTCGCCATCGGGAATCTGATCCGAATCTGCAACGAGCGAGACATCTTCCAGAAATCCGGAGAGTGAAATCTCTTCCCCGTCATCTAATTCAGACTCTTCATATTCGGTCGCAACCGATACCAGCTCTTGCAAGTTTTCGACGCGTCCCTCATCCTGCGGATCACTGCTATTGACCAATTCAGCGAGGAGACCGCTCTGCTCTAAAACTGCCTGAGCGATTATCGAGGGCTTGGTCCTGGCCTCTACCAATGTCCGCAAGGTATCAAGCAGGTGAATGAAGTCGTTGATCGCAATGAGCGAACGACTGGGAATTCCTGCAGCGTTCTTGGCATCACAGAGAGAGCGCCAGAAAGAGATACCGGCAGTTGCAGCATGAAGATCAATAACATCAAGTGCGCGATCGCCGATTCCGCGCTTGGGGGTATTGATAATGCGGCGCAGCGAGATTTCATCCTCTGGATTCACCAAGACGCGCAAATATCCGAGAAAGTCTTTTACCTCTTTGCGCTCATAAAATCGCACGCCGCCAACAACTTTGTAGGGAATGGCAGAGCGCAGGAAAATCTCTTCAAAGATACGAGACTGCGCATTTGTGCGATAAAAAATTGCGGTATCACCTGGATTGGATTCCGCGGCATCCCGCAATCTGCGAATCTCGCCGACGACAAACTCGGCTTCATCATGCTCACTCTCGGCGACATATCCGGTGATGACCTCGCCCGCGCCCTCTTGCGACCAGAGATTCTTATCTTTACGTCCCTCGTTGTTGGAAATAACAGCATTGGCGGCGCTCAAGATATTTTGAGTCGAACGGTAATTCTGTTCAAGTAGCACGGTGCGAGCGTTGGGATAGTCCTCTTCAAATTGCAGAATATTTCGGATATTTGCGCCACGGAAAGCATAAATTGATTGGTCGGCATCGCCTACGACGCATAACTCCGCGAGGGGGAAACCTTCACCTGGAACTCCGACGAGTTCGCGAATCAATATATATTGCGCATGATTGGTATCTTGATATTCATCTACCAAGATGTGGCGAAAACGCGAGCGATAGCGGGCACGTGCCTCGGGGAAGCGCTGCAAGACATCCACCGTCTTGCCGATGAGATCGTCAAAGTCCATTGCATTGGCTGCGGCTAGCCGCTTTTGATAGGTGGCAAATATTTCGGCAACGATCTCTTCAAAGTGATTAGTGGTCGTATTGGCGTAGTCCGCCGGTCCAATCAATTCATTCTTCGCGGCAGAGATAAGCCCAGCAATTGCACGGGCCGCATACTGTTTAGCATCAAGGTTGAGTTCGCGAATGATTACCGTCAGTAATCGCACGCTATCGCTGGAATCATAAATCGTAAAAGAGTTGGAGTACCCCAGGCGAGAAGCCTCCTGGCGCAATATGCGCACGCAGGCCGAGTGAAATGTAGAAACCCACATCGCTTTAGCGGGATCTCCCACTAGATCGGCAACCCGCTCTTTCATCTCGGCGGCCGCCTTATTGGTAAAGGTAATTGCGAGAACTTCGTAGGGAGCGACACCTCGCTCACCCAATAGATATGCGATACGCCGCGTCAGGACTCGGGTCTTTCCGGAGCCGGCACCCGCGACAACGAGCAGCGGGCTGCCCTGGTGAATAACGGCTTCGCGCTGCTGGGGGTTGAGACCCTCGAGTAGAGACATAATCTGGAGTCTACCTATCAGTGCCAAATCGGTAGGATTCCGCCATGGAACCTATGCTCGATAGCGAAGTAGAACGCATCCTTGTTGTTACCGCACACCCTGATGATCTCGATTTTGGAGCTGGCGGCACTATCGCGCAATGGTCCGCGAAAGGTATTGCGATCTCGTATTGCATCTGCACCAATGGCGATCAAGGTGGGGTCGACGCGAGCATTACCCGCGAAGAGATGAAGCAGATCCGTCGTCGTGAACAGACCGAAGCTGGCCAGGTTCTTGGCGTTACCGATATACATTTCTTGGATTATCGCGATGGTTGGTTAGTACCCACCATCGAACTGCGAAAAGATATTGTGCGAGTTATCCGCAAGGTCCGCCCGCAGCGCATGCTCATTCAGAGCCCAGAGCGCAATTGGAATCGCCTAGGAGCTAGCCACCCAGATCACCTGGCAGCGGGCGAAGCTGCAATTCAAGCAATCTATCCTGACTCCGGAAATCCCTTTGCCTTTGAAGATCTCTTGCATGAAGAGCATTTAGAGCCGTGGAGTATCAAAGAGGCCTGGGTAATGATGGCCGAGGGCAATGACCACCATGTAGATATCACCGATACCTTTGATATGAAGATGAAGGCGTTAGCCGCACACGCCAGTCAGACTTCACACGTCGAAGGTTTTGACGCTCGGATCCGAGAATGGGGCACCCGCAATGGAGCCGCAGTCGGGCTTACCGATGGACGTATGGCCGAGACTTTTAAGATTGTGACGCTGGGCTAACCAGCTGACTTAACGGTTACGGAATCGATAGCAATCGTCTGTTTTGGTGTGCCATCGTTGCCGCCGCCTACAACTCCGGCAGCTGCAACCTTTTTAACGATATCAAGACCCTTGGTGACTGAACCCCACACTGTATAGCTAGGTGGCAAGGTGGTGTCTTTGTACACAATGAAAAATTGGCTTCCATTGGTATTTGGACCGGAGTTAGCCATTGCAATAGTTCCAGCTGGATAATCATTGGTGGTCACCGTTGGCAAGTTCTCGTCTTTGTAACTAAAAGGTGGGCCACCTGAACCAGTTGCTGTCGGATCTCCGCATTGCAGTACGAATATTTGTGAGGTCGTCAGACGGTGGCAGAGAGTGTGATCAAAGAAGCCACCCTTAGCGAGCGATGTCATCGCAATAACTGTAAGAGGAGCCTTCTTTCCAAAAGCTTTAAAAACAATTTGGCCGCAGTTAGTGTTGAGGGTAAAGGTGCGATCGACTTGGGCCGCCTTGGCATCTGGGAAAGCCGCCTTAATCGGGTTGTGGCCAATGGTGTTGGTCTTCGCGCAGAGCGAGTTCGAATTAAGGTCAACGGAATTAACACCTCGAGCGAAACTCGACTCGGACAATGCGACAGCACTCACCGAAATAACGAGGACTGCAACACTCGTTGTTGCAACCAATCTCTTAAAGAGATTCACATTTACTCCCACTCAATAGTTCCAGGTGGCTTACTCGTGATATCGAGTGTCACTCTGTTTACTTCCCGCACTTCGTTGGTAATTCTTGTTGAAATCTTTTCCAGTACGTCATACGGCAATCGACTCCAGTCTGCTGTCATTGCATCTTCACTCGATACCGGGCGAAGAACAATGGGATGGCCATAAGTTCGACCATCTCCCTGCACACCTACGCTTCGTACATCTGCAAGTAGTACCACTGGACATTGCCAGATCTCTCGATCTAGACCCGCTAATTTTAACTCCTCGCGAGCGATGAAATCGGCTTTCCGCAAAAGACTAAGACGATTCTCAGTAACTTCACCGATAATTCGAATCGCCAAGCCTGGACCTGGGAAGGGTTGACGCCAGACTATTTCCCCAGGAAGCCCAAGTTCTACGCCTACTTCACGCACCTCATCCTTGAAAAGGGTGCGCAACGGCTCGATCAAGGTAAATTGCAAATCCTCAGGTAATCCTCCGACATTGTGGTGGGACTTTATGTTCGCTGTGCCCGTTCCGCCACCGGATTCAACGACGTCGGGATAGAGAGTTCCTTGCACCAAGAAATCAACGCTCTCGTGTTCGGAAATTTCACGCGCTGCACTTTCAAAGGCGCGAATAAATTCAGCTCCAATAATCTTTCGCTTGGTCTCTGGATCAGTTACTCCAGCAAGCGCGTTTAGAAAAGTTTCCCGAGCATCAATAATCTTTAGATCAACTCCGGTCGCTGCTACGAAATCTTGCTCGACCTGTTCTGCTTCGCCCTCACGCAATAGTCCGTGATCAACGAATACACATGTCAACTGTGAACCAATTGCTTTTTGCACGATGGCGGCTGCAACTGCAGAGTCAACTCCCCCGGAGAGACCACATATGACGTGTTTGTCGCCAACCAGGTCGCGAATCTTTGCAACTTCCGTTGCCACGATATTCTCACTCGTCCACGTTGGTTTGCACCCGACAATATCAATCAACCAACGGCGCAAGATCTCTTGGCCATTTTCGGAATGAAGTACCTCCGGATGAAATTGCACACCGGCCAGAGTCGCATCGCTATTTTCGAAGGCGACGATGGGTGTATCTGCGGTTCTAGCGGTTGCGGTGAATCCCGTTGGAACTGCGGTAACAGAATCCCCGTGGCTCATCCAGACCCTTGATTGCGTATCTAGACCGCGCAATAATTTCGAATTATCATCGTGGCTCATTGAAGTTCGACCAAATTCCGATTTACCGGTCTCGGTAACTACTCCGCCCAATGCGGCGGCCATCACCTGAAATCCATAACAGATACCGAAGGTGGGGATCCCGTGTTCGAATATGGCGGGGTCAAGAGTCGGAGCCCCCTCGGCATAAACGCTCGATGGTCCCCCACTTAAGATGATCGCCTTTGGGCCTTTTGCGAGCATGTCGGCAACAGACATGGTTGAAGGAACTATCTCGGAATAGACATGGGCTTGGCGAACTCGTCGTGCGATGAGTTGGGCGTACTGAGCGCCAAAATCAACGACGAGGACGAGATCAGGCACGGTGAATAACTACTTCTACCCGCTGGAATTCCTTGAGATCGGAGTAACCCGAAGTTGCCATGCCGCGGCGTAGCGCGCCAAAGAGATTCATTGAACCATCCGAGGTGTGGGAAGGCCCAGTGAGGATTTCTTGCAAAGTTCCAACCGTTCCAACGCGGACTCTGTCGCCTCGTGGCAGTTCAGAGTGGTGCGCTTCAGCGCCCCAATGCCAACCCTTACCAGGCGCTTCAACTGCGCGAGCAAGTGGACTTCCCATCATTACCGCATCGGCGCCACAGGCGATCGCTTTAGCAATGTCGCCGCTACGGCCTACAGATCCATCGGCAATGACATGTACATATCGACCGCCGGATTCGTCCATGTAATCGCGCCTAGCCGAGGCAACTTCTGCAACAGCAGAGGCCATAGGGACGGCAATTCCTAGAACTGTGCGCGTTGTATGAGCGGCGCCGCCGCCAAATCCAACGAGAACTCCAGCAGCGCCAGCGCGCATTAAGTGCAGCGCACCCGTTGCAGTCGCGCATCCTCCGACAATAACTGGAACATCTAACTCGTAAATAAATTTCTTAAGGTTAAGCGGTTCCGTCTTCGCCGAAACGTGCTCTGCGCTAACGGTGGTTCCGCGAATTACAAAGAGGTCAACGCCAGCTTTTACAACCACCTCGTGGAGTTCGGCAGTGCGTTGCGGAGAAAGTGCCGCTGCAACTGTCACACCAGAAGCGCGAATCTCGGCGATGCGCGCCTTTATCAATTCTGGCTGAATAGGGGCTGCATATAACTCTTGCATGCGACCGATGGCCTGTTCTTGTGGGAGCGATGCAATCTCTCCCAGTGCAATACGTGGGTCTTCATGGCGAGTCCAGAGACCTTCGAGGTTGAGGACGCCAACACCGCCCATCTTTCCGATTGCAATAGCGGTTTCAGGAGACACGACTGAGTCCATAGGCGCTGCCAACATGGGGAGGTCAAATTTGTATGCATCGATCTGCCATTGAATAGAAACTTCTTCAGGGTCGCGAGTACGGCGGCTGGGAACGATCGCGATATCGTCAAAAGAGTAACCGATGCGGGCACGCTTGCCGGGTCCGATCTCTATTTCATTCATGGCTACTCCTCAGTGCTTTCCACGGTTTAATTCCCGCCGCGATAGTTGGGCGCATCTGCTACATCGAAGATGTCATGGGGATGGCTCTCTTGTAAGCCAGCCGAGGTAATTTGAATTAATTGGCCCTTGCTCTTGAGCTCTGCAATATTTGCCGCGCCGGCGTAACCCATTCCAGAACGTAGACCTCCGACGAGTTGATGGACAACCGCAGCGACTGGTCCGCTGTACTTAACCTTGCCCTCGATACCTTCGGGAACCAATTTATCTTCCGCAAGCACATCATCTTGCATATAACGATCTTTAGAATATGACTTCTGCTCGCCGCGAGATTGCATCGCCCCGAGCGAACCCATTCCGCGATAGCCCTTAAATTTCTTTCCATTAATTTCTATGAGATCAGCAGGCGATTCATCGCACCCGGCAAGAAGAGATCCAAGCATCACGGTATCTGCGCCAGCAACGATCGCCTTGGCGATATCGCCAGAATGTTGCAACCCACCATCTGCGATTAAAGGGATTCCCGCAGTGACGCAGGCCTTGTGCGCTTCCATAATTGCAGTGAGCTGGGGAACTCCGACTCCTGCGACAACGCGTGTTGTGCAAATCGATCCTGGGCCAACTCCAACTTTTACAGCATCAACGCCGGCGTTGATAAGTGCTTGAGCTCCTGCACGAGTGGCGACATTTCCGCCGATGATATCTACGTGAGGAAAATCCTTCTTAATGCGCGCAACGGCATCCAAAACCCCACGATGATGACCGTGGGCCGTATCGACAACAATGACATCTACTCCGGCCTCGATGAGTGCCACAGCGCGGGCATATCCATCTTCTCCAACTCCAACAGCAGCTCCAACAATTCCATTCGCTTTCGCCAACTTAACCTGCTCGACCTGGTCTGCTATCGCTAAATTACGGTGCAAGATCCCGATGCCGCCAGCCTTAGCCATGGCAATTGCCATTGCCGACTCGGTCACAGTATCCATGGCAGATGAGATCACGGGAATTGCTAGTGAGATATTGCGCGTCAAACGCGTCTTGGTGTCGACCTCGCTCGGAACAACTTCGGAGGCATCGGGAAGTAGAAGAACATCGTCATAGGTCAGACCCAAAAGGATGACTTTTTCGCGGGCCTTATCCATCATTGGGTCAGTCTAGGGGTTGCTTTTCACTGCCCTTAAAGCCGGTGCGGCTATAAACCGAGGGCGTGCGATACCTCGCGGCAGGCTTCTGCTAAATCTGCAGCGTAATAAGCTCCCGGGCACTCGATATTTGCCCATCCCGGTCCGCCCAAAATAACTCGGGGGGCTGGGCGTACTGCTGGCAGAGCCCGGAGCGTTTCTAGGGAGGCGTGCTCTGGAAGTTGTGCCCAAAGGAAAACGGCGGGCGGGGCGCACCGAGCGACGACCTCGACGATCGCTGCACTCGGAGTGCGGGCTCCTAGGAATTGAACCTGAATATTCTCCTCTGCGAGTGATGCGGCTAGGGCTGAAATAGCTAAGGAGTGGGACTCTTCACCAACGCAAGCAACGAGTACAGGAGCTTCATTTCGTGGATTGATAACATGGATACGCTCACTCAAAATTCGCTTTATGACATCGGAAACAAGATGTTCGGTTGCAATGCCGGTACCGGTGCGCTCCCAATTTGCGCCAATGTCGCGAAGTAACGGCACCAGCAAATTAACCCAGGTAACGGCGACGCCCGCTTGATTAATTTGGGCGCGTATCTCTCTCTCGACCCGGGCACGATCTAAGAGGTGAGCCGCCTTAAATAATGAGTTTACAAGTTGGCCATCAACCGCCGATATCGGGTTGGGAATATCGGATGATAAATCACCGGTGTGATTGAGGGCCAACTGGGCAGCATCTGCGGGGGAAACCCCCGAGATAACTAAATTGTGCATATAAATGAGGCGAGCTACATCCGCCTTCGAATATTTTCGGTTCTCGCCCACGGAGTGATCGCTCGGACCCAGCCCATATCGGCGATCCCACGTACGCAGCGTGCCGGGCGCTACGCCCAACCTGCGGGCTACGGCGGCCACAGTGAGTTTGGCTACTTCTGGCTCAGCGGGCATGCCTAATAGTCACCTAACGGGACTATTTCTGCCAGTTGAAGCGTTCATGAAACGGAGGGTTAACCTTCAATTCACCTTTTAGCCACTTGAACAACCTATGAAACGATTGTATAGTCGGGCTCTAGTCAAGAAGGAGGGACCATGGCCGAGATTTCAAGGCTTCCACGTCCTGTTGCGTCAGAGTGGGAATGGCAATATCAAGGTGCCTGCCAAGAGCTACCTACCGAGATGTTCTTCCATCCCGATGGTGAACGCGGTCCGCGTCGCGCCAATCGCGAGGCCACTGCCAAAGCTGTCTGCGCCACCTGTCCTGTAATTGCTGCCTGTCGCAAACATGCGCTCGCTGTCCAAGAGCCTTATGGCATCTGGGGCGGTCTATCAGAGGATGATCGCGTTGCGATCATCGAACAAGGGGAGCGTTCAATTCGCCCCGTTGCTGTTTTAACGCCCGCTTCCTAGATTTTAGATATTAAAAAACCCCGGTCAATTGACCGGGGTTTTTTATTGGTTCTAATTAGTGGCTGTGTCCGCCAGGTCCATGCGAATGGCCGGCAGCAGATGCTTGTTCGCGTTGCTCATCTTCAGGAGTCTCGAATACGAGAACTTCTGTGGTGATGAACATAGCGGCGATTGACGCAGCGTTGGCGAGCGCAGAACGCGTTACCTTCACTGGATCAATAACACCAACTTTGACGAGATCTTCGTAGATATCTGTTGCAGCGTTGAAGCCTTCGTTTGCACCCAAGGTGCGAACCTTGGCAACAACGACATAACCTTCATGTCCCGCGTTCTCTGCGATCCAGCGCAGTGGCTCATCGCAAGCCTTGCGAACGAGACGAACACCAACGGCGCGATCGCCCTCGAAGCCCAGATCATTCTCGATAGCAGCGGCTGCGTGTACGAGAGCAGCTCCTCCGCCAACGACGATGCCCTCTTCTACTGCGGCACGGGTAGCAGAGATTGCATCTTCCAGACGGTGCTTCTTCTCTTTAAGTTCGACTTCGGTATGCGCACCAACCTTGATGACGCAGACGCCACCGGCCAGCTTTGCAACACGCTCTTGTAGCTTCTCGCGATCCCATTCAGAATCGGTTGTAGCTAGCTCATTGCGAATCTCGTTTACACGATTTGCAACTTCGCCTTTATCTCCAGCGCCATCAACGATTGTTGTAGCGTCCTTGGTGATAACCACGCGACGGGCTTTACCCAAAAGTTCGAGGGTTACCTGATCGAGCTTGAGGCCAACCTCTGAGGTAATAACCTGACCACCGGTCAAGATGGCAATATCTTGCAACATCGCCTTGCGACGGTCACCGAATCCAGGAGCCTTAACGGCTGCTGAAGTGAAGGTTCCACGCATGCGATTTACAACGAGAGTTGAGAGCGCTTCGCCTTCTACATCTTCGGCAATGATCAATAGCGGCTTATTAGCTGCGGCTACCTTCTCAAGCACAGGCAGGATGTCGGAGAGTGAAGAGATCTTCTGCGCTGAAATGAGAATGAAGGCATCTTCGAGAACCGTCTCCATACGATCTGAATCAGTGACGAAGTAAGGACTGATATAGCCCTTATCGAACTGCATTCCTTCGGTGAATTCGAGTTCTAGGCCTGTGGTTGATGACTCTTCCACGGTGATAACGCCATCTTTGCCGACCTTATCCATCGCTTCTGCAATGAGATCGCCAATCGCCTTATCTTGAGCTGAGATCGTTGCGACATCTGCGATCTGAGCCTTGCCCGATACTGGAGTGGAATTCTTCTTCAGCTCATCGGAGATAGCTTTAACGGCAGCTTCGATTCCAAATTTGATATCCATTGGCTGTGCGCCAGCAGCGAGATTACGTAAACCTTCGCGAACCATTGCTTGTGCCAAAACTGTTGCGGTAGTAGTTCCATCACCGGCAACATCATTGGTCTTCTCGGCAACTTGCTTGACGAGTTGAGCACCCATATTTTCGGCTGGATCTTCTAGTTCGATCTCTTTAGCAATGGTGACGCCATCGTTGGTGATCAACGGTGCGCCATAGCCCTTTGCAAGAACTACGTTACGGCCACGGGGTCCAAGTGTTACCTTGACGGTGTCGGCGAGAATATTTACGCCGCGTTCCATCGCGCGACGAGCTTTCTCGTCAAATGAAATAGTTTTACCCATCTCGGTTACTTCTCAATAATTGCTAGTACATCGCGGGCAGAGAGAACGAGATATTCCTCGTTGTTGTACTTCACTTCAGTTCCGCCGTACTTGCTGTAAAGAACTACATCTCCAACTTTTACATCCATTGGAGTGCGTACGCCATCATCAAAGCGACCTGGGCCGACGGCTACAACGGTGCCCTCTTGTGGCTTCTCTTTAGCGGTATCTGGAATAACCAGACCTGATGCTGTGGTCATCTCGGCCTCATTGGCCTTTACGACGATGCGGTCTTCCAGCGGCTTAATGGCAACGGCCATGATGTGCTCCCTTTTTCTTAAACGCTTCTCGGATTTCCACTACCCGCCGCCGACTGCCAATTAGCAGAGTAAGGGCGAGAGTGCTAACCAAACTCTAGCGAAAGGCCCAGGGGGCTGCCAACCGAGCCTGACGGGTCTAGAGGCGGAAACCTGCGGAGCGGGCCTCGGTACGGGCCTCCCGCAGCCGGCGCAGGCGCTTTACCAGCATGGGCTGGCTCAGCAGGGCTGCCTCGCGGTCGATCAGGTTGTTGAGGAGTTGGTAGTAAGCCGGTGGGGTGAGGTCAAAGAGCTCTTTAATCGAAGATTCCTTAGCCCCGGCAAATCGCCACCATTGCCGTTCGAAATCCAAGATCCGCAGTTCGAGTTCGGTAAGTCCGTTCTCTGGGGAGTGGTTCAAATCCATAGCACTGCCCTGAAATTCCATGTACTGATAGTAATTGCTTAGGGCGACAAATCCTCGGGTTTGGGGCCTCTCTACTTTTCGTGTTCTTTCGCAGCCAAATCCTTGCGGAGCGCCTCTTTGATTATGTTCTTTGCCATCGTTGGAAAAACTAATTTGTGGAATGGTGCCACCAGCGCCCAGTACAGGTGACCACCCGCCCCCTTCGGTTGAAAAGTAGCATCTTGAGTTAGCGATCGCATGGCTTTGCCATCGCGTACTACCTCAGCGACAGAAAATTCTAGCCATGCCTTGCCGGGCAGGATCATCTCGGCATAAAGAGTGAGAACCTGTTGTGGCTGCAAATTTTCCACGCGCCAAAAATCTACGCTCTCCCCCTGGCGCAATACATATGGATCCCGTCGCCCTCTACGCAAGCCAACTCCGCCGATGAGGCGATCTATCAATCCACGTGACCACCAGAGAAAATCTGCGCCATACCATCCGCGCGCTCCGCCGATCTCTTCAATGCTCTTCCAGAGCGAATCGAGCGAAGCCTCCGAATAAACAGTTCTCTTATCGTGATACTCGGCATCTCCCGCCCATGCGGGATCTGATTGCGTTTTCTGCCAAGGCGGCATGATCGCATCGGCATCTGACCAACGGGAAGCGACTTCGTTCCGTTCCACCTTCGAAAGTGCTAATTCAAATGCCTGCTCCACTGAGATTAATCCAGATGGAGGGGGCGGAATAAGTAGCGAAATTGACTTCTTTTCATCCATAACCGCCTCGTTAATCAGCGAGCCAACAAGGGGACGCGCTAGTGCAACTGGCACCGGAGTTACGAGACCAATCCATAAACTCGAAAGCCAGACCGATAAGAACGGAACTTTAATAATAATCCGCCGAGGTAATTTGGAGACCTTGGCAAATGTCTTCATCAATTGCGCATAAGTCATGACATCGGGGCCGCCAATATCGAAGATTCCCGATCGCGGTTGTTGAAGTTTCGCCACTTCATCGAGGTAGTAAAGGACATCTCGAATCGCTATTGGTTGCGTTCGATTGCTTACCCACTTCGGCGTGATCATTATGGGCAACCTATGAGTCATGTGGCGAATCATTTCGAAAGAGGCAGAACCCGATCCGATGATGATGCCGGCTCTCAATTCCAATACAGGAACACTAAATTTTGCTAAAGATGCGCCAGTATTTGCTCGGGATGCCAAGTGTTGACTCTGGCTCGCATCGTTTGCAATTCCCCCGAGATAAATGATTTGTGACACTCCAGCTTCTTGCGCTGCTTGCCCAAAGGTCAGCGCCATCGCTTCTTCGACCTGATCGAATCGACCTCCGGCGCCAATGGAATGGAGCAGGTAAAAGGCGGTGTGAACTCCAGAGAGAGCCGCTGAAATATCCTCTGGTTTTGTAGCACTTCCCACGGAAACTTCCACCTGTGAGTACCAGGGTAGACCGACAATTTTCGCTCGATCTCTTACAAGAACACGGACATGGATTCCTTGCTCAAGGAGCGAAGTCACCAGTCGGCTGCCAACGTAACCCGATGCACCCGTGACTAGAACTCTACGATTCTCAGAAGTTGCTTTCACCTGATAAACAGTAGACTGAGTACATAGATTCGGATATTCGAAACCAGAGTTGGTAGCGAATCGACCAGCAGGCGTTGTGCCCCACTGCGAGAAGAAAAAGGTAGATCCCAATGGCTAAACCCCGCGTAGTAATCCTTGGCGGAGGCTTTGGCGGGCTGGCAACGGCCGAAGCACTTGGTCGCGATGCGGATGTCACCGTTATCGATCGAAATAACTACCAGACCTTCCTTCCCTTGCTTTATCAGGTAGCTACCGCGGGAATCGCAGCAGACCATATCGCCTACCCCATCCGAGGAGCGCTCCGTAAAAGTGGGGGCCGCTTCCACATGGGCTCTCCCATCTCTATCGATCACAAGAACAAGACCGTCAAACTCGATAGCAGCGAAGTCATTCCCTTCGATCATCTCGTAGTCGCGATGGGTTCAGTTACGGCAGACTTTGGAATACCGGGAGTGCATGAATTTGGCCTAGGAATGAAGTCGGTTCACGAATCCCTCGTCATTCGCTCCGAGATAATGCGTCGCTATGAAGATCTTTGCCGCTTCCAGGATGACACCCGACTCAAGGTAGTGATCGTGGGTGGCGGACCGACCGGCGTCGAAATGGCCGGCGCATTAGGTGAACTAATCAAGGGTCCACTCCATAGTGACCAGGCCGAAGCAGCTGCCAACATTGATGTCTACCTCGTCGAGGCCGGAGCCCGCGTACTACCGATGTTTGATCAGTCACTCACCGATAAAGCGCAGAACGAGTTAGAGAAACTTGGCGTCAATCTCATGCTCAAAACGGCTGTTAAGTCGCTGGAGTTTGGACTCATCAACTTTGCAGATGGCTCCTCGATGAGAGCACACGTCGTGGTCTGGGCCGCCGGTGTAACGAGCGCACCTGCTATCTATGACCTCAACGTTCCCACAGAGGGTTTCCGCCTCAAGACGGAACAGACGATGCAAATTACCAATTATCCCTATGTCTGGGCGGTAGGAGATTGCGCAGGAGCTCGTGGCTCCAATGGTCGCTTCCTGCCTCAGGTGGCACCAGTTGCAATGCAACAAGGACGTTTCGTCGCCGAACAAATTAAACGTGCCAGCAAGGGCCAAGCCCTCAAGGAGTTCTTTTACAAAGATAAGGGCTCTATGGCCACCATCGGTCGTCACAAGGCCATCATCCAAGTTAAAAAATTGAAGATTAGCGGACCGATCGCCTGGTTTGGCTGGCTCTTCCTACATCTCTTCTACCTCATGGGTGGAAGAAATCGAATCGGCACCATCGCCGACTGGGGCTGGAACTATTTCACCTTTGACCGCGGCAACCGCCACATCATGGATTCGCTCTAAGGCCATGGCTTACATCAATCTGCGCGGGCATCAGACCTGGAGCGTTGAGTATCCAAATAATGGAGCGCCTTTACTGCTGCTCCACGGCGGTTTAAGCGCCACCGAGAACTTTGATTACCACATTCTTCCCGCCATTGCAGATCGCTTTCACGTTTATGGCTATGACCGCAGTGCGCATGGTCGCACTGGAATACGCGAAGGTTTCTACCACTTTGATTTTCAACGCGATGAAGCAATTGCTTATATCGAAGATGTAATTGGAGCGCCTACACATCTACTCGGTCATAGCGACGGCGGAATCATTGCGCTCATGGTTGCGATCGCAAGGCCCGACTTAGTTTTATCAATTATTGCTACGGGCACTAATTACACCTGGGATGCCGAACTCACACTTGGCACCGAAGTAATAATTACCGATGAGAACCGTGCTGAATTTGCTGAACGCTCTCCTGATGCTCCAGAGATGCTCGATATCATCATTCAAAAGGCGCACGACGTCTGGGCAACCGAACCCAATATCACTGTTGCAGAATTGGCGACGATTACCTGCCCGGTATTGATTGTCAACGGAGATGACGAACCCTTTAGCCCACACCACGGCGTTGACCTGTACAAAGCGCTGCCAAATGGTCGTCTTGCCATCATTCCGGGTTCACCGCATGCGACGCACAAGATCAAGCCGCACTTGCTCCACCCAATTATCAAAGATTTCTATGACCACCCCGAAGCACGAGGGGAATCAGACCCATTTAACGAAATTACTGGGGATTAATTAGGGAACCAGCGTGGTCATGGTGCTGGCCAAATTAAAGAGCAAGTTTGGATAGACACCAAGTACCAAGGTAACAATGAAGCAGATGGTTACTCCGGTTGTAACCAAGAACGATGGAACTGCCACGGTCACTGTGTCATCGGTAGGTTCTTTAAAGAACATAATCAAGACGATGCGCAGGTAGAAGACAAGGGCAATCGCGCTGGAAAGCACACCGACTACAACGATCGCAATATTTCCGGTGGCATAAGCAGCGGTAAATATGGAGAACTTTGCGATGAAGCCAGAGGTAAGCGGAATACCGCCAAAACTCAAGAGGAAGAGCGCAAATGCGGTCGCGACTCCTGGTGATTTCTTAGCAAGCCCAGCCCAACGATTGATGTCGCTCACCTCGCCCGTTGAATCGCGAACCAGGGTCACAATTCCAAAAGCTCCAATAGTGGCGAAGCCATAGGACACCAGATAAAACATCATTGCGGTTAAGCCAGCCTGACTCAGTGCAATCACTCCAGCCAATAAGAAACCAGCATGGGTTATCGAGGAGTAAGCCAAGGTGCGTTTTACATCGCGTTGCGAAATTACTGCAACCGCTCCACCAACCATGGTGATGATTGATATCGCTACAAATACTGGACGCCAATCATTTTGTACCGCGGCAAAACCAACAATAAAGATGCGGAACATCGCGCCAAAGGCAGCGACCTTGGTACAGGCGGCCATAAAGCCCGTGACGGCAGTTGGTGCGCCTTGATAAACATCGGGAGTCCAGGAATGGAATGGGACCGCTCCAACTTTAAAGAGCAAGCCAACCGACATGAGGACAATTCCGAGGAGTAGGAAGATGTGATTCGCGCCAGGGACAGCGGCGGCGCTTCGAATCGTGCCCAATGAGAGGCTGCCAGAAAAACCGTACAGGAGCGCTCCACCAAAGAGGAAGAAGGCAGATGAGTATGCGCCGAGCAAGAAATACTTAAGCGCGGCTTCTTGTGACAAGAGGCGACGGCGACGAGCCAACCCAGTGATGATGTAAAGCGGGATGGAGAGAACTTCGAGGGCAACGAAGAGGGTGATCAGATCATGGGCTACTGGGAAGAGCAGCATTCCAGAGATAGCAAAGAGCACCAAGGGATAAATCTCTGTCATCTGCACGCCGGCAAGGACTGCCGCCGCTTCTTCTTCAGAACCCGGAAGAGCTGAAGCTTGCGGGGCAAAGTGATCATTCTGCGTAAAGAAGAGGAGCGCTACAAAAGCCAAGGCGAGAATCGTGCCTTGCATGAAGAGGCCACCACCGTCGATGGAGACTGAATCCACCGCAGCTGACTGCGAGATCAAGTTGTGAATTGAGATCACCCAACAAAATGCGGTCGCAGTCGTCAGTAGAGCGATGATGATTTGGATGCGAGCGCGATATGCCCGACCAATAAATCCTTCAACGAAGACTCCGATGAGCGCTCCACCGAGGACGATCAAGATTGGTGCAAGTAAGTTGTAATCAAGCGTTGGAGTACTAAGCATTATTTACCTGCCAATGGAGTTGGGTCAGAGACTTGAGCCGCTGCCATTATTTGGCTAGTCGCTGGGTCAATCACATGGATTGCGGGCTTGGGGTAAAAACCGAGGAAAACTAGCGCCACGATAACTGGGGCAAGTGCGAACTTCTCACGCCAATTGAGATCGGGCGTATCTTCATTTCCAGCTTGCAGCGGTCCGTGCAGTGTTCGTTGCACCAGGATCAAAACATAGAGCGCGGCCAAGACGATACCGATGGTTCCGATGATGGCAGCGAGTGGGTAACGAGTGAAAGTTCCGACGAGCACTAAAAATTCGCTCACAAAACTGGAGAGCCCTGGAAGCGCCAGCGCAGACATACCAGCGATAAAGAAACTCCAGGCCATAACAGGCGTTATCCGTTGCAACCCACCAAAGTCTTCAATCTGCGTTGATTTACGTCGTTCAATCATCCAACCGCCGACCAAGAAGAGCGCTGCAGTGGAAAATCCATGGTTCACCATGTAGAAAGTAGCGCCGGTTAAACCTTGGCTCGTCATCGCAAAGATTCCCAGGACGATAAAACCAAAGTGCGAGATTGAAGTGAATGCGATCAGAGAGTTGAGGTCTTTCTGACCAATTGCCAAGAAGGCGCCATAAATTATCGAGATCAGCGAGAGCACGATGATGTATGGAGCAAATGTCTTCGTCGCTTCTGGAAAGAGAGCGAGGCAGAAACGGATCATTCCGTAGGTGCCTACCTTGTCGAGTACACCGAGCACCAGGATGGATGTGCCCGGAGTTGCCGACTTCGCTGCACCAGGAAGCCAGGTGTGGAATGGAAAGAGTGGAGCCTTAATCGCGAAGGCGATAAAGAAGCCTAGGAAGAGCCAATTTTGTGTGTTGTGACTGATCTTGAGATGAGAAAGGGCTGTCACATCAAATGTGCCGTGACCCTGTTTGATAGATATAACAAATAGCCCGATAACGGCTGCCAACATCAGCAATCCGCCGAAGAGGCTGTAGAGCAAGAACTTCAGCGCTGCCGCGGCGCGATCGCCGCGTCCGTATCCACCGATCAGGAAATAAACCGGAATCAGCATCGCTTCAAAGATTACGTAGAACAGGAAGACGTCGGTCGCTGCGAAGACTCCTACGATAAATGTTTCAAGAACCAAGATCAGCATATAGAAAGTTTTTACACTCCAGCGTCCATTTTCGGCTTCGTTCCAACCGCCTACAACCACGATAGGTACCAAAACGGTGGTGAGTAGAATCAGAACCAACGCCAAACCATCTAAACCAACCGCGTAATTGATATTAAATACTTTGAACCACGAATGCGAAGTAACGAGTTGGAAACCTTCGACACCGAACTTGTACTTAGTCAGCATTAAGAGCGAGCTGACCAGGGTAATGACCGAGGAGGCAAGGGCAATCAACTTAATCGCTTTTGTATTCTCCCGCGGCGCTGCAGCGAGCCCTAGTACGCCCAAGAGCGGCAGGATAATTGTGAGCGTTAAGAGGTTCATGCGGTTACCACCCAAAGGATCAGGGCACCGATAAAGACGCCGACAAACATCGTCAATGCATACGTGCGAACATAACCATTTTGCAGTTTACGGAGGACATCTGAAACTTCTCCGATCACCCAACCAACAAGCCGGACCGCACCATCAATCACGTGGTGATCTGTTGCGACCAACCCAGCGGTGAGTGCTGTACCTGGCTTAACAAGAACGGCGTCATTGAAGATATCTTGATAAAGATCCTTGCGCGCGATCTCGGTGAAGATTGAAACGCTTTCTGGAGCAACCTCTGGAACGGTGCGATATTTGACAATCGCATAGCTGGCACCGAGTGCCACGATTCCCAGAGCGAGCACAGAGACAACGAGAGGATTCATCAACTCTTTTCCGCCCTCTGCATTGGAGGCGTTAACTACTGGTTGGAGCCAATTGACCAAGGCGCCGCCGGCGCTGAGAAGGAATCCTGAAGCCACCGAGCCGATCGCTAGAACAACCATTGGTCCCCACATCAAGATCGAACTCTCGTGCGGATGGGATCCATCCTTCCAACGCTTTGCCCCGGCGAAGGTCAGAACAACTACGCGGGTCATGTAGAAGGCCGTTATACCGGCACCGAGAAGCGCTGCGCCGCCGAGAATAATTCCCTTACCGCCGCCCTGATTAAAGGCGGTTTCAATGATCTTGTCCTTCGAGTAGAAGCCCGCAAATGGTGGGACACCCAAGATGGCTAGATACCCCAAGCCGAAGGTGACTGCGGTGATCGGCATAAGTCGGGCCAATCCGCCGTATTTACGCATATTTATCTCATCATCCATGCCATGCATGACCGAGCCTGCGCCTAAGAACATTCCAGCCTTAAAGAATCCGTGAGTCAAAAGATGCATGATGGCGAAGGCATAACCAACGGGACCGAGCCCAGTTGCCAGAATCATGTAACCAATCTGCGACATGGTGGATGCAGCGAGTGCTTTCTTAATGTCATCTTTTGCAGTACCAACGATCGCTCCGAAGAGAAGAGTGATCACGCCTACGGTAACGACGAGTATGCGCGCGGTTGACGAAGCATCAAAGATAAAGTTGGAGCGAGTAATTAAATAGACGCCAGCGGTCACCATCGTCGCGGCGTGAATCAGCGCCGAAACTGGAGTTGGACCAGCCATCGCATCGCCCAACCAGGATTGCAATGGGAATTGTGCGGACTTACCGGCGGCGGCCAACAGAAGCATCGCTCCAATTGCTGTTAGCGCTGCAGGTGATGCATGCGATGCCCCGGCCTTGACTCCATCAAATGAGACGGTTCCAAATTGGGCAAAAGAAATCATGATGGCTAGTGATAGCCCGACATCACCAATTCTGTTGGCGACAAAGGCCTTCTTGGCTGCGACTGCATATGTTGGGTTGTGGTTCCAGAATCCGATGAGGAGGTAAGAAGCTAGACCAACGCCCTCCCAACCGACATATAAATTGAGATACGAATCGCCCAAGACCAGAAGCAACATCGCTGCGATAAAGAAGTTGAGATATGCGAAGAAGCGGCGGCGATCTTTGTCATGGTCCATGTATGCGATGGAGTAAATGTGGATCAAAGTACCTACGCCGGTGATGAGGAGTACAAAGCAGATGGAGAGTTGGTCGAGCAATAATGATGCATCGACTTTAAGGTTTCCGACCGAGATCCATTCAAAGAGTTTTTGAGTAGCGGCGCGGTTGGCACCGGTGTGGCTATGCATCGCCATGAATTCGAAGACTCCGACGCCAAAGGCTGAAGCCGAAATAAGTGTTGCGAAGATGTGTCCCCATTTATCGGCCATGCGGCCCAGGAGAAGAAGTATCGCCGAGCTAAAGAGCGGAAGAGCGATGAGGTAAACCAAGTGGCTGCTAGTTCTCATTAGTTCTTCAACAAACTGGCATCATCAACTGATGCCGATCGACGGGAGCGGTAAATGGTGACGATGATGGCGAGACCAACAACGACTTCACAGGCGGCGACCACCATCGTGAAGAAAGATGCGACCTGACCATCGAGATTGCCATGGATTCGCGAGAAAGTGACCAGCGCTAAATTAGAAGCGTTGAGCATGAGTTCAATGCACATAAAGATGACGATGGCGTTGCGGCGAATCAATACGCCGAGCGCTCCAATCGTAAAGAGGATGACCGAGAGGTAGAGGTAATTTGAAATATCCATTTAGTCCTCCTGCTCTTCAATAGATTCCAGCGCAAAAGGTGCGCTTGTGATGATGTCTCCACGCGAGCGAAGAGTTTGTGAGACTGAAGTAGGGGCCGGTGATCCATCTGGCAGGAGCGCAGGGACATCGACCGCGTTGCGGCCCGCGAATACTCCAGAGGCAGGAAGTCCTGCAGCATCGCCCAGCGAGCTCTTGCGAAAGCGCGCAATTGATAGATCGCGTTGCGCGTAAGGAGAGCGAATTTTCTGGGAATGTGCCAAGACCATCGCGCCGAGCGCTGCTGTAATAAGCAGTGCAGATACGACCTCAAAGGCCCAGACATATTGAGTAAATAACAATTTTGCAATGCCTTGCACATTGCCAGCGGCGTTTGCTGATTGCAGTCCAACAGCTGGTGCCGTAACAGTGGCGCGACCCAGAAGCGAGACGATCAAACCACCGAGGCCAATTGCGGCCACGATTGCCGGAATTCGCTGGCCCTTGAGGTTCTCAATTAGTGATTCGGAGCTATCAACTCCAACCAGCATCAGAATGAAGAGGAAGAGCATCATGACTGCGCCGGTATAAACGATAATCTGGACGATTCCTAAGAAGAGCGCATCTTGCGCGATATAGAAGATGGCGAGTGTGACCATCACCCATGCCAATAGCAAGGCGGAGTGGACCGCCTTCTTAACAACCAATATTCCGAGAGCGGCGATGACCGCTAACGGTGCCAAGATCCAAAATTGCACCGCTTCGGGCGTTGCCGTGCGGCCGACCGTAAGCGCGAGGTGGAAGCTGTTATGTAACATGTTATTTCTCTTCCTCCTGTACCTGCGAAGGATGTGACCCAGTGATTTCGCCCTTGTAATAATTGAGATGACTGGAATCTGGATACATGGGATGCGGCGGAGCGATCATTCCCTGACGCAGTGGCGCAAGGAGATCATCCTTTTCAAAGATTAACTTGGCGCGATCATCATCGGCCAACTCATATTCATTTGTCATTGTTAGCGCCCGTGTTGGGCAAGCTTCGATGCAGAGGCCGCAGAAAACACAACGCAGATAATTAATTTGGTAGACCTGTCCAAAACGTTCACCAGGCGAGAAGCGCTCCTCCTCGGTGTTATCGGCGCCTTCAACATAGATCGCATCCGCAGGACAGGCCCAGGCGCAGAGTTCGCAACCAATGCACTTCTCCAGGCCGTCTTCATAGCGATTAAGTTGGTGGCGACCATGGAAGCGCTCTGCGGTTGGCTCTTTAACCTCTGGATATTGCACGGTATTAACCTTCTTGAACATGGTCGCAAAGGTGACCCAGAATCCAAGTAGTTGTTGCGAGAAACTCTTCGCTTCATCAGCCATTGTGGTTCTCCAGTTCTGTAACCACTTGCGTTTGCTCGATCGTCAAGTGATTGACAGTTGATTGACCAGGCAGCGCTGGAATTGGGAATGAAGGTGGGGGTAGATCAGGAAGAACCGCCGCTGCCTTCGCTTTAGCTGTGGTTCGGTCGTACATCGTTGTCACAAGCATCACCAGCAAGACCACGCCAACGCTAAATCCCAGAACAATCATGCGGCTTACTGCGCGCTGGGACATGACACGCAAGGAGGCGAGGATCAAGATCCAGACCAAACTGGTGGGAATCAAAACCTTCCAACCAAATTTCATGAACTGGTCATAACGCAGGCGGGGTAGTGTTCCGCGCAGCCAGACGAAGAGGAAGAAGAAGGAGACAACTTTCGCGATAAACCAGAAGAGTGTGAACCAACCACCCAACCAACTCTCGGTAAATGTAAGACCAGGAAGCGCGTGGTATCCGCCCATAAAGAGCGTAGTTGCGAGTGCAGATACTGCAACGATATTTACATATTCTGCCAAGAAGAAGAGCGCGAATTTGAGTGAGGAGTATTCCGTGTGGAATCCGCCCACGAGCTCGCCCTCGGCTTCAGCCAAATCGAATGGCGCACGGTTGGTCTCGCCCACCATAGAAATTACATAGATCACAAAGGATGGGAACAAGATAACCGAGAACCACCACTTATGTTGCGCAGCGACGATCTCTGATGTCGACATGCTTCCTGAGTAAATAAAGACAGCGACGAGAGAGAGTCCCATGGCTACTTCATAAGAAATAACTTGTGCGCTCGAACGCAATCCGCCGAGTAGTGGGTAGGTAGAACCAGAAGACCAGCCCGCCAGAACAATTCCATAAACGCCGACAGAAGCGATGGCCAAGATATAAAGAACGCTCACCGGAAGGTCGGTCAATTGCATCGCGGTCTTGTGACCGAAGAGAGTTACGGTGCCGGTAAATGGAATGACTGCGAAGGCCATAAAGCAGGTAGTGGCCGAAATGATTGGAGCAATGATAAATACAACCTTGTCAGCTGCCGCTGGAATCAAATCTTCCTTAAGCGCCAACTTCACGCCATCGGCGAGCGCTTGCAATAAACCAAACTTACCGACGCGGTTAGGTCCCAGGCGCATCTGCATGCGAGCAACAATTCTGCGCTCACCCCAGACCGCCATCAAGGTGCAGACCACACAGAAGACAAATATTAAGAGTCCCTTTACTAAAATTAACCAGCCGGGATCTTGTCCGAGCAAAGCTGCTGTGCTCATCGCTTCGCCACCTTTACTGATCCTGAGGTGAATCCCAGCGCGGGAATTACTTGGGATCCTTCCGAGTTGCGCGGTACCCAGATTAAGTTATCTGCGATTGCGCGTATTGAAACAGGGAGCTCAATTGATCCGCGCTCACTTGAGATCACAACAAAATCTTCTTCGGTAACATTAAGAGATGCTGCAGTGGCGCTAGAAATATGGGCACGCGCCTGCTTTGCAGTTCCGGCTAAGTTCGCTTCGCCTTGTTGCAAAGAGCCAAGATCGAGCAAGAAGCGCCAGGAAACGAGGGTGAATCCTGCGGGAGATCCGACCGATAGCGCTCTCTTAGAAAATGTTGGTTTGGCGCCATCCCAATTACCAAGCGATTCAATTTCACGTGTTGTAGCAGTCACCGTGGGAAGGTTAATTGGCTTTCCCATCTCGTCTGCCAAGATCGACAGAATGCGCACATCGCTGCGTAAATCAACATCTTCGATGCCCTTGTCAAAGCTGCGAGCAATACCGCGCCAATCAAGGTAGGAACCACTCTTCTCAACCACAGCCGCAACAGGCAGAACTACATCTGCAATAGCCGTTACAGCGGTGTTAGATATTTCGAGTGATACGACAAAGGTATTGAGAAGTTGATTTAAAGCGTCAGCCGAAATATCCATTGGGTCGACGCCGCCGATGAGAACCGCGTCGAGCGATTCATCGTTGAGAGCAGCCAAGATCTCCGATGTAGAACGACCTGGATTTTCTGGAAGTGTTTTCACTCCCCATGCGCTCTGCAGATCAACACGAGCTGCGGCATCTGCAACTGGGCGATGGCCGGGAAGTAAGTTTCCTATCGCACCTGCGGCAAGTGCACCGCGCTCACCGGCGCGACGTGGAATCCACGCCAACTTTGCGCCAGTTCTTTGTGAAAGTTCATAGGCTGCAGAGAGAGTTCCAGGAGTTTCTGCCGCGCGCTCACCAACCAAGATAACGCTCTGTGCAGTGAGGCCGGATATATCACCGACGCTTTTCACTAATTGTGCCGCAAGTTTTTTAGATCCGCGGCTAGCAAGAGGAGCATCGGAAGTAACAGCGAGTCCGCGCTTTGTCACTTGACGATAGATACGCAGGAAGACAATTGGTGACTCTTCCTCTGGCTCAAAGTTCACCAGTGCAACATGATCGGCGCTATCAATATCGATGTAGGTTGTCTTGAGATCGGTAACGACGGTCGCCAAGAAATCGCGCTCTTCAT
Source organism: Actinomycetes bacterium (assembly GCA_037128715.1). Taxonomy (GTDB): domain Bacteria; phylum Actinomycetota; class Actinomycetes; order Nanopelagicales; family Nanopelagicaceae; genus PALSA-747. The sequence continues at coordinate 8,066 of JBAXVT010000007.1, read as the reverse complement.
CACTGTGTGGGCGGGCGCGGAAATCAATGTCATTTGTCCCCAGAGCCACGCGCGCAAACTTGGAATATCCATATGCATCTTCGTGCGTTAAACGACCGCCAGCGAGAACACCAACGCGCTTGCCTTTAAGTCCAACCGCAGCGGCAGCAATGGCTTCTGGCCACGATGCCTCATGGAGTTCGCCATCGGCGCCACGAACGAGCGGGGTCTTTAGGCGTTCACGTGTGGTCAAATATTTAAAAGCCCAACGCCCCTTATCGCAGTTCCACTCTTGGTTGACCGCAGGGTCATCGCCGCCAAGTCGACGGAGTGTCTTACCGCGACGAATATCGGTGCGTAGATCGCAACCTGATGCGCAATGTTCGCATGCGGAATTTACTGATACCAGATCAAAGGGACGAGCGCGGAAACGATAAGAAGATCCAGTAAGCGCACCGACTGGACAGATCTGCACTGTATTGCCGGAGTAATAAGACTCAAAAGGTTGGTTCTCGTAGATGCCCACTTGCTGCAACGCACCGCGTTCGTTAAGGGTGATAAATGGATCGCCTGCAATCTGCTCCGAAAAGCGGGTGCAGCGCGCGCAGAGCACACAGCGTTCACGATCAAGCAGTACTTGCGATGAAATATTTATTGGCTTTTCAAAGGTGCGCTTTTCGCCTTCGAAGCGTGACTCGGGACGGCCGGCAGACATCGCCTGATTTTGTAGCGGGCACTCGCCGCCCTTATCGCAGATTGGGCAATCAAGCGGGTGGTTAATTAAGAGGAACTCCATGATTCCCTCTTGCGCCTTGGCGGCAACAGGAGAGGTCAGTTGGGTATTTACGACCATGCCATTTTCAACGGGCATGGTGCACGAAGCTTGTGGTTTAGGAAAGGCGCGCCCGTTGATTGAGACATCTACCAAGCATTGGCGGCAAGCGCCTTCGGGAGCAAGTAAAGGGTGATCGCAGAATCGCGGAATAGCGATGCCCAACTGCTCGGCGGCGCGAATGATGAGAGTTCCTTTTGGAACCGTGACTTCTGCTCCATCGATGAGTGCAGAAACAGTTTCGACTGCTACAACTGCTTGCTCGGGCGTCATTTATGCACCTGCCGTTTCAAAGAGCGTCGAAGCGACCGGATCGAATGGGCAACCGCCATTAGTCTGGTGCAAGATGTATTCAGCGCGGAAATATTTAAGTGAAGAGATAATCGGCGAAACGGCGCCATCGGCGAGTGCACAGAAGGAGCGACCAGCAATGTTGTCGCAGAGGTCGAGAAGTTTCTCTAGATCCGCTTCAGTTCCCTTACCTGCCTCCAGGTCTTTCATTAATTGCACGAGCCACCAGGTGCCTTCACGGCAAGGGGTGCACTTTCCGCAGGACTCATGCTTGTAGAACTCAACCCAGCGCAGTGCAGCGCGCACAACGCAGGTAGTCTCGTCAAAGATTTGCAGCGCTTTTGTTCCAAGCATGGAACCCGCAGCAGCAACACCTTCGTAGTCCAAAGGAACATCGAGATGCTCTGCAGTAAACATGGGAGTGGAAGATCCTCCCGGAGTCCAGAATTTTAATTCGTGACCAGCGCGGATTCCGCCAGCGAGTTCCAAGATTTCACGCAAAGTAATTCCAAGCGGCGCTTCAAATTGTCCTGGATTAGTAACGTGCCCGGAGAGTGAGTAGAGGGTGTATCCCTTGCTCTTCTCGGTACCCATCGCTTGGAACCAGTCGGCTCCGTTAGCAATGATGGACGGTACTGAAGCGATTGATTCCACATTGTTAACCACGGTTGGCATGGCATAAAGCCCGGCGATAGCAGGGAATGGAGGACGCAAACGCGGCTGACCGCGGAACCCTTCGAGGGAATCCAACAGCGCAGTTTCCTCGCCACAGATATATGCACCAGCTCCGGCGTGCAGGGTAAGTTCAAGATCAAAGCCGCTGCCCAAAATATTCTTTCCAAGAACTCCAGCTGCGTATGCATCGTCAATGGCCTTCTGCACCCGACGAAAAACGTGTACTACCTCGCCCCGAATATAAATAAAGGAGTGATTCGCGCGGATCGCATAGGACCCGATGATTATTCCCTCAATAAGTGAATGCGGGTTTGCCAAGAGCAATGGAATATCTTTGCAAGTGCCTGGCTCTGATTCATCGGCGTTAACAACTAAATAATGTGGCTTGTTATCGCCTTGTGGAATAAAGCCCCACTTGCTTCCCGTTGGAAATCCTGCGCCACCGCGACCACGAAGTCCCGACTCTTTAACCAGCGCAATAACATCATCGGGAGTGGATTTAAGCGCTTTAGCTAGCGCCTTATAACCACCATGGCGCTTATAAGCGGCGATAGTAAATGAATCAGGTTCATCCCAATGCGCCGAGAGGACTGGCTTTAAGGTGCTCATTTTTTGCCCTGCGACTTTGCGATATTTAAACCAAGGAGTGAGGGTGCACCCGCTTGCACGCCCTCTTCGGAGAGGCCATCAGATAACCCGGCGAGGACTGCAGAATTCTCTTTCCAGGTGCGCAAGGTAGAAGGTCCGCGCGTTGGAGCTGGCGGATTGCCTTCGCGAATTGCATCAACCAAATTATTAACCGAGGCTGGAGTTTGATTGTCGTAAAACTCCCAGTTGACCATAACGACGGGGGCGTAATCGCAAGCCGCGTTACATTCAATGCGCTCGAGTGAAACTTTTCCATCCTCGGTTGTTTGATCTTTCTTAATTCCTAGACGATCGCAGACTGATTCGTAAATAGCATCCCCGCCCATGATGGCGCACAAGGTATTGGTACAAATACCAACGTGGTACTCACCTACCGGCTCGCTCTTATATTGCGTGTAGAAAGTTGAGACTGCAGTAACTTCTGCGGTCGCTAGATTCAATTTTTCAGCGATGGTTTCAATTCCACGTGCTGTTACATAGCCATCAATGGATTGCACATAATGCAGAAGCGGCATGATCGCCGATCGACTCTTGGGGTAACGCGCAATGATGGAATCCATCACAGCAACTTCTTCGTTGGTAAAGGACATTAGCGGTCAACCCCACCCATCACTGGATCTATTGAAGCAACAGCCGCAACGACATCGGCGATCATGCTGCCTTCGCACATTGCAGATAAAGATTGCAGATTATTAAATGAAGGCTCGCGGAAGTGCAGGCGATAAGGATGAGTACCGCCATCTGAGACGAGATGAACTCCAACTTCGCCCTTAGGAGATTCAATTGCCGAGTAGACCTGGCCCGCAGGAACACGGAAACCCTCAGTAGAAATTTTGAAGTGATGAATCAGCGCTTCCATCGACTGCCCCATGATGTGAGCGATGTGTTCTTCGGAATTACCCATTCCATCTGGCCCAACGGTGAGATCGGCGGGAGATCCGATCTTCTTATCGTCGATAACAACTGGCGCTCCAGCAGACTTTTCCAGCCTGATCACGCACTGTTCAATGATGCGGAGAGATTGCTCGAGCTCTTGCATCTTGATTAAGAAGCGTCCATAGGTATCACAGCCATCATTGGTGATGACATCAAATTCATAGTTCTCATAACCGCAATACGGTTCAGATTTACGTAGATCCCAAGGTAGGCCAGTAGCGCGGAGAATTGGGCCGGTAATACCCAGAGTGATGCAGCCTGCTAAATCGAGATAACCAACGCCCTGAGTACGTTTCATCCAGATGGTGTTACCGATCAAGAGCTTGGCATTATCTTTAAAGTTTTGGCGCAACTCTTTTACGGTTTCGCGAATCTTGGTCAGCGCGCCATCGGGTAGATCTTGCGAGACTCCCCCGGGACGTACATAGGCCATATTCATGCGCAATCCGGAGATCATTTCAAAGATATCGAGTACCTTTTCCCGCTCGCGGAAGGCAAAGAGCATCGGGGTCAGCGCACCTAGTTCGAGAGCACCAGTTCCAAGAGCAACCATGTGAGAAGAGATTCGGTTGAACTCCATCATCATCACGCGAATTTCACTAGCGCGTTCTGGAATCTGATCGGTAACTCCGAGAAGTTTTTCTACACCGAGGCAGAAGACGGTCTCATTAAAAATTGGTGACAAGTAATCCATACGCGTAACGAAGGTGGTTCCTTGCGTCCAGGTGCGATATTCCGCATTCTTTTCGATACCGGTATGTAAGTAACCGATACCGGCGCGCGCTTCGGTAACGGTCTCGCCTTCAAGTTCGAGAATGAGGCGAAGTACTCCATGTGTCGATGGGTGTTGAGGACCCATATTGACGACAACTCGCTCTTCTTTCGTCGCACCAATTTCGGTGACGAGAGAGTCCCAATCACTTCCAGTAACTGAGTAAACGCGACCTTCTGTCGTCTCGCGCGATGATGCGTATGGATCGTGTGTTGTCATCGGTAAGACCTGCGCTCTGATGGAGGTGGAACGGTCGCGCCTTTGTACTCGACCGGGATTCCCCCGAGTGGGTAATCCTTACGTTGTGGGTGACCGATCCAGTCATCGGGCATCAAGATGCGCGTAAGACCAGGGTGGCCATCAAAGATAATTCCGAACATGTCGAATGTCTCGCGTTCGTGCCAGTTATTTCCGCCCCACAACTCAACGAGTGAAGGCAGATGTGGGTTGCTATCTGGAACGCTGACTTCCAAACGGATGCGGCGATTGAATGTCATGGATAAGAATGGGTAGACGCAATGCAATTCGCGATCTTTATCCGCTGGATAGTGAACTCCATTTACCCCGAGACACATTTCAAAGCGCAGAACTGGATTATCGCGCAAGACTTGGGCGACCTGAAATAGGCGGTCTGCTTTAACATGAAGGGTCAACTCGCCACGGTCAATAACTACGCGCTCAATATCTTCGTTGAACTCTGGATAAGCACGTTCCAGTTCATCGACCATCTCATCGAAGTAGCTACCGTAGGGGCGCTCCGTTGAATCCGAACTTTGACTCTTTCGAACTAAGCCGCCGAAACCCGAGGTATCGCCAGTTCCCTTAACTCCAAATGATCCGTGATCGATGGTCATGATTTCAACAGCCCTTGAATCTGGAAAGTGGGCTTGGAAGCGAGCGCAGCGGCTTCCACTTCGCGAATAATCGCCTCGCGGTTTACGCCGAGCTTGGTATTGCTGATCTGCTCGTGCAATTTAAGAATGGCATCCATCAACATCTCTGGGCGAGGAGGGCATCCTGGGAGATAGATATCAACTGGAATTATGTGGTCAACGCCCTGCACGATGGCGTAATTGTTAAACATTCCACCAGAAGAGGCGCAGGCGCCCATTGAGAGAACCCACTTCGGGCCAGGCATTTGATCGTAAATCTGGCGAACTACCGGGGCCATCTTCTGTGAGACGCGTCCAGCAACAATCATTAAATCTGCTTGTCGTGGTGAAGGTCTAAAGACTTCCATTCCAAAACGGGCTAGGTCATAGCGACCTCCGCCAGCTGCCATCATCTCAATAGCGCAACAAGCCAAACCAAAAGTCACCGGCCAGAGCGAGCTCTTGCGCATATAGCCTGCAAGTCCTTCGACGGTGGTGAGTGCGAAACCCGCAGGTAATTGTTCTTCTAGACCCATCTCTTTAGTCCCATTCCAATCCGCCGCGACGCCATACATATGCATAAGCGACGAACACTGTAAGTATGAAGATCACCATTTCAACGAGGCCAAAGAGCCCCAATTGATTAAAGGAGACTGCCCAGGGATATAAGAAGACAATTTCGATATCAAAGACGATGAAGAGCATGGCGGTGAGAAAGTACTTAACGGGGAAGCGTCCGCCGCCTGCTGCTACCGGTGAAGGTTGAATTCCGCACTCATAAGCCTCGGCCTTGGCCCGGTTATAACGTTTTGGACCGGTAATTGCCGCCGCCAGCACGGAAATTGCTGCGAATCCGAAGCCAATCCCGCCAATGGCAAGAATCGGAACATAAGGATTCATGCGGTGAGCATACGGCCGTGCAAGCCGTAAGAATAGGAGGTGTGCTGACAGTCACAATTTCTCATGAGGCTATTTAAGGAGCTCTGCGACCTTAGAACCCAGGGTAAATGGGTCGACCGGATGGGAAATAACTGCCTCGGCGCCCGACCATTTGGCGAGCCAACTATCCTGCGGCCTTTGAATAATGACCATAATCGGAGGACAGCCGACAATCTCGTCTTTGAGCGCGTGGGCTAAGCCCAACCCACCCTCGGGAACCGCCTCGCCATCAAGGATAAAGAGGTCAACCTTCCGCTTTTCCGCCAAATAGAGGCGCAGGGCATCGGCGGTAGCGAAATCCACGACCTTGTGGTCACGCTTCGCACCGGGTAGCTGCTTGCCTAAGGCGGCGGTTACGGCGGCGCGCACGCTCTGATCGTCAGAATAGACAAGTATTACAGGAGAGAGGGTCGACCCATGTGGCTCCCCATAAACAGGAGCGGCGCCAATGGAGTCGTAAACATTTACTTCCATATTTATCAGTGTAGTGCCAACCGTAGGGTTAACAAAGACGACTTGAGTAACCACTTTGTTATCTGATTCTACGAATGAGCAAGCAGGTCGATGAGCACTTTAAAGTCTTTAAGCGCTGAAGTGGGCTTATCTCGTACCTTTGCGAGATCGTCCCAGAGGCGGACGTGGACCGCATCCTCGGCACCTTCGCGCGAGATGAACTCAATCACCTCATCTTGATTGAGTGGTCCCCCTTGCATATGGAGGGTCTGCACGCTGGCGTACGAAAGTTTGGAGAGGTAATCCTGATTAGTTGTAACCAGATAGCGCTTGGCAGCCACATGTAAGCGCACTGGTTCACTCACCTGGGCGGGGAAGCGGGCTTCTAGCCATTTGGCACCTACGACATCATGGTGCAGATCTATGCCAGCGCCTTGTGCCCCAACTGCATCGTCTACCAATAAGTGTCCGATGTCGTGCAGTAGGGAGGCCACCACTAAATAATCCGGTGCACCAGCTGCGCGCGCGAGATCCCCACACTGCAACATGTGTTCCACCAGTTTTACATCTTCGCCCAAATACTCTTCGCCGATACGCGTTGTGAAAATCTTTTCAATCTCGGCGTAGACCTTGCTCATTGCAGGCTCTGAACTCGATTTTTCAATCTCAGGATGCGATTGCGATCCATGGGTTCACCAGCGGCCAACTCCACGTGAAATTCATTTGCTTTGCGCCGTTGCCAATGGTTAGCGGAGAGAATTCGGGAGAGTCCGCCCAAATTAACGGGATTATGAATGTCGCGCAGCGCCTCTTCAAGTTCAAGCGGGCTCTGATGATCAAAGAGTGATGTTGCGATCACTACATCGGTATCTTCTTCTAAAATTTCAACGACCCTACCCTGCTGCGGCCAATCAATGAGTGAAGAAGTCATCACCTGCCAAAACCCATTCACCCCTTCTTCGCCGATATATTTCACGCGATTATCGTGATCATGTCCAGCGAGCCACAGAACAATGCGATCGTGCTTGAGAAGTTCTTGGGTTAGTTCTTCAATTGCAACGCGGCGCTCTGCACCCTCTGGTGCATAGTCATTAAATAATCCATGCAGCGGATGGTGTGAGAGCAGAACGAAGTAGCGTGGCTCTGCATCTGAAAGTAGCGCCTTTAACCATTCAAATTGCGGCTGATCAAGAGAACCCATCCATCCACCATGAATATTTACCGTATCGAGCGATATCAATCGCACCTTTTCGATATCACGGAACCAGTGCTTCGTACCAGCTTCAGCGTTGGCAGTCGTCAACCCATGTCCATCGTGGTCGCACGAAAGATGCAACTTTGCCCAGTCACTAGGCTCATTAAATCGACGACGCGCATCCGCGCTCTGCTCGCGATATGTGCCGCCGCTGGGATCGGCATAACTGGCCGGTCCAACCATGTTCCAGCCGGCGAAAGTTTTCTGCAGGTCGATATCGGCAGAGAGGCCTACCAATCTCTTGTCGCCAATGGCGATCGCATCCAATACTGAATCGTGCGGAACGGTTCCTTGTAACAGCGCATCGTGATTTCCATGTGTTGCAAACCAAGTGTGCTGCAAACCTGTGGCAACAAAGGGGGTGCGCACCGCAGTTGTTAAGCCGGGGACGGTAGGAAAACCGTATAAAGATCG
>JBAXVT010000069.1:0-5251 GCA_037128715.1 Actinomycetes bacterium | reverse complement strand
TACGCCACAGAAGTTGCGCAAGACACCAGCGCCTTCTTCCGCCCTAACTTCTGGGTAAACACTCCAGATATCTTGCCATTCCATTTACAGAGTGGCGCTCCCTCAATCTTCGCGATGCGCGCACTGCTAGCGGCCACCATGACTCCATCGTGGGGAATGTATGCCGGATACGAGTTATACGAGCATCTTCCCATCCGCGAAGGCGCGGAGGAATATCTGGACTCTGAAAAGTATGAGATCAAAATTCGCGACTGGACCAAACCATCCCTTGTTCCCTTTGTTGCAATGCTAAATACCATCCGCCGCGAAAATAAAGCGCTGCAGCGTCTGCGCAATCTCCGTTTCCATCCCACGGACTCGGACAAGATCATCGCGTATTCAAAACGCGAAGGTACTAATCTCATTTTGGTGATCGTCAATTTGGATCCAATTCACGCCCAAGAGACGATCGTTCACTGGAACTTCTTTGATCTGGGGTTAGAAGAGCGTTCATTTAACGTGGCAGATCTAGTTTCCGGACATTCCTTTGAGTACACGCCCCATACCTGGGTGCGGATTGATCCAGCATCTCCTGGAACGCCGGTCGGCCAAATCCTGAAAGTGACCTTATGAGTAATGGATTAGGCGAACTCGATATTTATCTAATCGGCGAAGGCCGTCACGAAGAGCTTTGGAAAGCCCTCGGTTCACAGGTACGCTGCGACGCTTCTGGCAATTTGCTTGGAACTAATTTCGCAGTCTGGGCGCCCAACGCTCGTGCCGTAGCGTTGATGGGGTCATTCAATTATTGGGATAAGAATTCCAACCCCATGGTTTCCCTCGGATCAAGCGGAATCTGGGAACTATTTATGCCGGGCGTTGGAGCAGATACTCCTTATAAATATTCCATCTTAGGAGTTGGCGGCAATTGGGTAGATCACGCCGATCCGATGGCGCGCGCAACAGAACACCCGCCACACACTGCATCGGTTGTGACAGAAAACCGTTATGAATTCCATGACGCCGCTTGGTTGGCAAAGCGCGCAGGCGCAAAACCATGGGAAGAGGCGCTCTCGGTTTATGAAGTTCATATCGGCTCTTGGAAGCCGGGGCTCTCATATCGAGATCTGGCGACCGAATTAGTTTCGTATGTAAAAGAGCTGGGCTTCACCCACGTGGAGTTCTTGCCGCTCTGCGAACACCCCTACGGTCCGTCGTGGGGCTACCAAGTCACATCTTTCTTCGCTCCAACATCGCGCTTTGGTTCTCCCGATGAACTGCGCTATTTGATTGATGCGCTACATCAAGCCGATATCGGAGTGATTATGGATTGGGTTCCGGCCCATTTTCCGAAGGATCAATGGGCGCTAGCTCAATTTGATGGAAGCGCTTTGTACGAGCATGCCGATCCCCGACAGGGTGAACATCCGGACTGGGGCACCTTAATCTTTAATTATGATCGCAATGAAGTGCGCAATTTCTTGGTTGCTAGCGCGCTCTACTGGTTGCAAGAATTTCACATCGACGGAATCCGCGTTGATGCAGTGGCATCGATGCTCTACTTGGATTATTCGCGCGAAGAGGGCGAATGGATTCCTAACGAACACGGGGGCCGCGAAAATCTCGGTGCCGTTAAGTTCCTGCAAGAACTTACCTCTACCTGTTACCGCGAAGTTCCTGGCTGCATGATCATCGCTGAAGAATCAACGGCATGGCCAGGCGTTACACGTTCGACGGAGTCGGGTGGACTTGGCTTTGGATTCAAGTGGAATATGGGTTGGATGCATGACACCTTGGAATACATCCAAGAAGATCCGATTCATCGCATGTATCACCACAACGAAATTACCAAGGCGATTCTCTACGCCTGGTCCGAAAATTACTTGCTTCCCTTCTCGCACGATGAAGTGGTGCATGGCAAGGGCTCGATGATTGCCAAGATGCCAGGAGATCGCTGGCAGCAGTTGGCGAATTTACGCGCGCTCTATGGATTTATGTGGGCCCATCCCGGCAAGAAGTTGCTCTTCATGGGCTGCGAATTTGCGCAATCACAAGAGTGGAATGCATCGCAATCCTTGGATTGGCATCTGACTGAATATCAAGAGCATCAACAGATTCAACAGACCGTCTCTGCACTGAACCGAACTTACAAAGAACTTCCAGAGTTGTGGCAACGCGATATAACACCGATGGGATTTCAATGGCTTGTTGTTGATGATGGCGCCGCAAATGTCGTTGCATTTGCCAGATTCGGCCACGATGGTCGTCCGCTGGTAAGCGTTACTAACTTCTCTCCCGTTCCGCAGTTGCAGTACAAATTGCCACTGCCCGGCGACCACAACTGGGAATTAGTCCTAAATACCGACGATCTAAGTTTTGGCGGATCGGGAGTTGCACCGATAGATATTCAGACGATTCGCAGCGAATTTAACGGCTTTGCAACTCATGCGGTCTTAGATATTCCCCCTCTCGCAACAGTCTGGCTATCACCGAAATAAAGCACCTTTTTTTGGCGGTATTGTGTCCCGGTGGCTCGCGGCGATCAAAGATACTTGGGCTCTCACCTCACCCACGAAGGCACCAACTTTGCGATCTGGGCTCCCTCTGCAACTAAGGTCGAGCTCTGTTTCATCGATCTGGTTGACGGCAAGTTTGTAGAAACTCGCCACGATCTCATCGATCGCAATGGTCCGATCTATCACGGATATTTTCAAGGAATCCGCGCTGGGCAACGCTACGGTTTTAGAGTTTACGGACCCTGGGATCCGAGCAAAGGGTGGCGTTTTAACCCCAATAAATTACTGATGGACCCTAACGCTCATACCATCGTCGGAGAGCTGCAGTACGTCCCCGAGATCTATTCGCATTTTTCCACCGATGGAATTGGTACCGGCGATGTAAATGTTATGGATACCCGTGACAATTTAGCTTTCGTTCCCCATTCGGTAGTCGTTGCTGGAGGTCGAGTTCAAGACACTCGTCCGATTACAAGTTGGTCCAAGACCATTATTTATGAAGCCCATGTACGTGGGCTGACTGAGTTCAATCATCAGATCCCTGAGGAAGAGCGCGGCACCTATAAAGCGTTGGGACATCCCAGCACCATCGCCTATCTGCAGACTCTTGGGATTACCGCCCTTGAACTCTTGCCGATCCATCAATTTATTACCGAACCTGGTGTGCATGCTCGTGGCCGTGCCAACCACTGGGGTTATAACGCCATTGCATTTTCCGCTCCGCACAACGATTACGCCGCCACCGACGATCCAGTAGCCGAACTACGCGAAGCGGTAGCGAAGTTACATGAAGCCGGCATCGAAGTTTTACTCGACGTTGTTTATAACCACACCGCAGAAGGTGGGATGGATGGTCCCACGCTCTCCTTCCGTGGCATCGATTCGCGTAACTTTTATCGCCGCTCTTCGGAAGATTCCTATGATGACTTCACGGGTTGTGGCAACACGGTGGATGTTCGTCGCCCCCACGTCGTGCGCATGATTATTGATTCATTGCACTGGTGGTGTGAAGAGATTGGTATTGATGGATTCCGTTTTGATTTAGCAGCAGCGCTCGCGCGCAGCCACGATGAGATTGATGGAATTTCTGCGCTGATTGTCGCGATGGTAGCGGATCCAGTTTTGCGCGAACGTAAATTGATTGCAGAACCTTGGGATACCCGCGGCTATGCGCTGGGATATTTTCCCTATCCGTGGCGCGAGTGGAACGATAAGTATCGCGATGCGCTCCGCAAATTCTGGTTGGCCGAGGCGGGCGGAGCCGCACCAACTGGAGTCGGCGAACTCGCAACGCGCCTATCGGGCTCACATGACATCTTCGCTTATCGCGGTCCAACGTCAACAATTAATTTTTTAACTGCGCATGATGGCTTTACCCTCAACGATCTGGTGACCTATACCAGCAAGCACAATGAGGCCAACGGTGAAGAGAATCGCGATGGCAGTGATACCAATTATTCCTGGAATGCCGGAGTCGAAGGGGTCACCAATCACTTCACCATCAACGAGATCCGCCAGCGCCTCAAGAAATCCATGATGTCCAGCCTGCTCTTATCCGCCGGTATCCCCATGATCACCATGGGAGATGAAGTCGGACGCACTCAGATGGGTTCCAATAACGCTTACTCGCTCCCTGATCATAAGCGCGGTGGAGACCTGCGCGATGAAACTGCATTCAACGGTGGTTGGGCGCTCAACTGGAAATTCGATGCGCACCAGACCGACATGCTTGAGACCACGGTCAATTTGATTCAGATTCGCAAGAAATATCTGATGCCAGTTGCCCGCATGTTCTTTACCGGACAACTTGATCTCAATACCTCGCGTAAAGATTTGGCATGGTTCTCCCGCCACGGGCTGGAGATGACGCAAGCTGATTGGGACAAGCTCGATAACCGCAGTCTGATGATGTATGTCGAGGCCGATGAAGATAGAGGCATGCTTATTATGTTTAACGGATCAATTCTGCAAAAGGAGTTCACGCTTCCCGGCGTCCGCTTCGGTGATTCATTTCGGTCAGTATTTGATTCCGCCGAAAGCGTGCTGCACTACTCACCGCGCCTAGCTGTCCCCGAGAGCAAGGTCATCTTGCAAGCACACGCTGTTCAGGTCTGGCTCGTCAATCGCGATATAGCAGGCAAGTAGCCCCTCCAAATGCCTTTTCGAAGTGTGGAAAAGTAAAGAGAAATTATATCTCTAGAGGTATAATTCATTTATGAAGATTTTGAACAGCTCTGCGATCATCGACGAGGCTCGACGTTTGTCTGGACTTACTCAAGCAGAACTGGCGAAGCGAGCAGGCACATCGCAATCTGCCGTAGCCAGGTATGAAAACGGGACATCATCTCCATCGACTGCGACACTCCAACGCCTGACGCGGGCGGCTGGGTTCGAGATTCGAATGAAACTTGTGGCGGTGTCGTCTAGCGATCTCTCTTCTAAACGTGCCAGCAAATTACGTAAGAGGCGTGGCGAGATAAATGTTCTCTTAGCTAAAGCAGGCGCCACCAACCCCCGCATCTTCGGGTCAGTTGCTCGTGGTGACGACAACGATGCTAGCGATATTGACTTGCTCGTAGATTTCGATATTAAGAATGGTTTGATTCCAATCCTAGATCTCAACAAGAAGCTTTCAAAGTTGCTTGGAGAAAAAGTTGAAGTTTCACCCTCTTCAGTACTAAAGCCAAGCATTCTTGAGAGTGCATTATCAGAGGCTGTTCCACTATGACGTTGAGGACAGATCGTGAGAGGTTGGC
>JBAXVT010000068.1:0-5383 GCA_037128715.1 Actinomycetes bacterium | reverse complement strand
GGCGAACTCTCCCGCGACAAACGACTTGTGATTTCACGTGCAACTGCAGAACAGATCGCCCGATACGAAGAACTTAAAACTGGCCTGACCCTCCTTTAGCACTTGTTAATTGAGCGGAGTTGAGGCGAGGCCAGGAGAATTCGCGGGTTGGCTTTTCCGAATTCCTCCGGCCTACGCCTCAACAGAGCGGGATAGCCACGTAAGGTCGGGCGTGTCCTAGCCATTCGAACAGATGTTCGGTACGATATCCACACCCAACCAGAGCGGTTCCACACTTCCGCGAGAGCTAGCCTCCCGCCGTCGGTGGTCTTCCGTACCTTCTGGACCGTACAGATGAACTCATCTGAGTTAAGAGAGAAAGGCAGAAAATGGCAGCAGATAAAGCCGATAAGGCATCTGAAAAACAGTCGTTAGACAAAGCTAAAGCCCTAGATACCGCCCTAGCCCAGATTGAGCGTCAGTTCGGTAAGGGTTCAGTGATGAAGATGGGCGATCGTGGCCCACAGGTCATGGAGGTAATTCCTACCGGATCTATCGCTCTTGATATCGCTCTCGGCATTGGTGGTTTACCACGAGGTCGTATCGTCGAAATTTATGGACCAGAATCTTCGGGTAAGACCACCGTTGCGCTCCATGCAATTGCAAATGCGCAGAAGGCTGGCGGCATCGCCGCATTTATCGATGCCGAGCATGCCCTCGATCCTGAGTATGCCAAGAAGCTCGGTGTAGATATTGATGCTCTGCTTGTTTCACAGCCAGATACTGGTGAGCAAGCACTGGAGATCATGGATATGTTGATTCGCTCTGGTGCGCTCGATGTCATCGTCGTTGACTCAGTGGCAGCGCTCGTTCCACGCGCTGAAATTGAAGGAGAGATGGGTGACTCTCATATGGGTCTCCAAGCTCGCTTGATGTCACAAGCGCTCCGCAAAATTACCGGTGCGCTCCACCAATCAAATACCACTGCAATCTTTATCAACCAGTTGCGCGAAAAGATCGGTGTCTTCTTCGGAACTCCCGAGACGACCACCGGCGGTAAGGCACTCAAGTTCTACGCCTCTATCCGTTTGGATGTACGACGTATCGAGACCCTCAAAGATGGTCAAGAAGCCGTTGGAAACCGTACTCGTGTCAAAGTTGTTAAGAACAAGATGGCTCCACCATTTAAGCAGGCTGAGTTCGACATCATCTACGGCGTTGGTATCTCACGTGAGGGATCGCTTATCGATCTCGGCGTAGAGGTTGGCGTTGTAAAGAAGTCGGGCGCTTGGTACACCTACGAGGGCGATCAACTCGGACAGGGTAAAGAGAACTCCCGTAACTTCCTGATTGATAATCCTGATCTCGCTAACGAGATCGAGAAGCGGATCCGCGAACATTATGTTCCGGTTGCTATCGATCCTGAATTAGTAGCTGCTATCGATGAAGCGACCGCAGAGGTTGATTTCTAAGCAGTGAGAGAGAAGATAGATGTAGTGGCTGATCCCTACTCTGACGCGATGTCGATGGCGCTCTTCGCTCTCGCCCCTCGCGCCAAGAGTAGGGCTGAGCTCCATGCCCAGCTTATAAAGCGCGGGGTAGAGCCCGAGGTTTCCTCCAACGTTCTCGACTCCCTCGAACTACAGGGCTTGCTCAATGACCTCGAATTCGCGCAGATCTGGACCGAGTCACGCCGCCGCCAGAAGAAGTTAAGTGCTGGAGTTATTAGGCAAGAACTTCGTACCAAGGGCGTGGCGCAAGACATCATCGATGAGGTCATGGAGGGCAACGATCTCGATGCCGAATATCAGATGGCCTTTGAATTGGCAGAGCGCAAATATCGCTCCTGCTCTCATCTTGACCATATGGTGATCTACCGCCGCGTGCACTCCCTGCTTGCCCGCAAGGGCTTTAGCCATCAGATTACCGAGCGGATTATGAGAGAGCTCTTAGCCTCCTAAGATTGGCCAATGAGCGCCCGTTCCTTCGTCGTAGAAACTTACGGCTGTCAGATGAATGTGCACGATACTGAGCGGATCGCCGGCTTACTTCTCGATGCTGGTTATGTGGCTGCTCTCGAAGGCTCCACCCCCGACCTGGTTGTCTTTAATACCTGCGCCGTCCGCGAAAATGCCGATAACAAGCTCTACGGAAATCTCAGCTTCCTAGCCCCGCTCAAGAAGAGCAACCCCAACTTTCAGATCGCTGTTGGCGGCTGTATGGCGCAGAAGGATCAAGAGTCGATCATCAAACGCGCCCCCTACGTAGACGTTGTTTTCGGTACTCACAATATTGGTTCACTGCCCGCGTTACTTGAGCGCGCCCGCATCGAAGAGGCTTCGCAGGTCGAGATTAAAGAGTCACTCGAACACTTCCCCTCCACCTTGCCGGCAAGACGCCACTCGGCTTTTAGCGCCTGGGTATCAATCTCGGTTGGTTGTAACAACACCTGCACCTTCTGCATCGTCCCATCGCTACGCGGTATTGAGAAAGATCGCCCACAAGCCGACATTCTTACTGAAGCGCGAGCACTCGTTGAACAAGGCGTTGTTGAGATAACTCTGCTGGGCCAGAATGTAAATGCTTATGGTGTCGATCTTGGTCAACGTGGAGCATTCGCAGATCTGATTCGCAGCGTTGGTTCGATCGATGGACTCGAGCGGCTGCGATTTATGTCGCCTCATCCGCGCGACTTCACGCAAGATGTAATTGCAGCGATGGCCGAGACAAAGTCAGCAATGCCCCATCTGCACATGCCACTGCAATCTGGCTCGGACCGTATCTTGCAGGCGATGCGTCGTTCCTATCGTTCGGATCGCTATCTGAAAATCATCGAAGATGTGCGCGCGGCCATGCCCGATGCCGGAATCACTACCGACATCATTGTGGGCTTTCCGGGCGAGAGCGAAGAGGATTTCACCGCCACGCTAGAAGTTGCCAAGCAGGCTCGATTTACCGCTGCCTACACCTTCCAATATTCCAAGCGCCCCGGTACCCCCGCGGCCACCATGCCCGATCAAATACCTGATGATGTGATGGCCGAGCGGTACACCCGACTGCATAAATTACAACAAGTAATTTCTGGAGAGATCAATCGAGGCTCTGTTGGAAAGAGTTACGAGGTCTTGGTTTCTGATCACGAAGGCCGCCACGATGCCGATCGTGCGCGGATGAACGGCCGCACTCCAGATTTTCGCCTGGTCCATATCGATACCGATCAGGCTCGCCCCGGCGATATTGCAAGTGTGACTATTACCGAAAGTTCGCCCAATTTCATGGTCGGCACTGTTAATTCAATTCGTAAGACTCGTGGTGGAGATGCCCACGATGCACGCCTGGCAGAAGTTGGTTCGACCGCCATCATGATCGGCATGCCCACCTTGGCGAAGCTTAAATCGCTATGACCCTGATAGTTATTGGGGGAGCAACCGCCACCGGTAAGAGTGATTTAGCAGTCGATTTAGCCGAACGAATTGGTGCGCAGATCGTTAATGCTGACTCCATGCAGCTCTATCGCGGAATGGATATTGGAACCGCGAAGATGACGATGGAAGAACGCCGCGGAGTTGCCCATCACATGCTCGATCTCATTGAAGTTTCTACCGATGCCAACGTCTCTTGGTACCAAGGGCAAGCGCGGGCAAAGATTGATGAATTGCTTGCAGAATCTATCCCCGTCATCGTTGTCGGTGGCACGGGCCTCTACATCAAAGCAATACTCGATGATTTGAATTTTCCCGACACCGATCCTGTTGTGCGCGCGAAATTAGAAGTGGAAGCCGAACATATCGGTGGCGACGCTCTGCATCAACGGTTGGGGATCCTCGACCCTGCAGCCGCTGCGGCAATCCCAAAGGAAAATATTCGCCGTGTAGTTAGGGCACTTGAAGTTATCGAAATTACCGGCAAACCATTTACCGCGAACCTCCCGCGAGAAAATTCGACGCGCTATCCCAAGGCTTTGCAATTTGGACTTGAGATGGATCGCGACCAACTCGACTTGCGCGTTGATCTCAGGGTAGATCGCATGTTCGAACGTGGACTAGTCGATGAGGTCGATGCATTAATTGGGCAAGGCATTTTAGAAGCTCGGACTGCGCGAGCAGCACTTGGCTACGCCCAAGTGATTGCGATGCGGGCTGGCGATATTTCAGAAGGCGATGCCATTACTCTGACCAAATTAGCCACGCGCCAATACATCCGTCGCCAAGAGACCTGGTTTCGCAGAGATCAGCGCATAACCTGGCTAGAAGCAGACTCCGATCGCCTCGGTGCTATCGAAAAGGCTATTCTGAACGCATGATCGCCACCTATGGGCACGGCACACACAATGATTTTGTGCTGCTCTTCGATCCAGATGATCAAATCACGATCTCGGCGGAGCAGGTCGCCCGAATCTGCAATCGCGCTTCGGGTATCGGAAGCGATGGCCTTATTCGCATCACCAAGCGCGATGGCAAGTGGTTCATGGACTACCGCAACCAAGATGGATCAATTGCAGAGATGTGCGGCAACGGAATTCGCGTGATGGCCCGCTACCTGGTGGAACGGGGTCACCAAGGCGAAGGTATCTTCGCCATTAATACCCGCGCAGGCATGAAGTATTTGGCGGTGCCGGCAGTTGACGATATCTCTGTGAATATGGGCGGCGTGGTTGAAGTCTATGACGATGTGACTGTCACTATCGGTGATCATAGTTGGAAGGCAATCCACGTCGATGTGGGGAATCCGCACGCTGTGGTCTTTGTCGATGACCTAAGTGCAATTGGCGATCTCAAATTCGCTCCAGAAGTTGATGGAGATTATCCCGATGGAGTCAACGTCGAATTTGTAACCTACTTGCCAAATGGTGAACTAGCGATGCGCGTTTTCGAAAGGGGAGTCGGCGAAACTCAATCCTGCGGAACTGGCACCTGCGCCGTTGCGTTGGCGGCCACTTTACACAAAGGTCTCAAGTTGCCTTTACGTTGGGTTATAAATCCTCCGGGTGGGCGATTGATCGTAGATACCGATGCACATAGCAATGCCACGCTCATTGGACCTGCTGTACTCGTGAAAGATGTAGAACTGGATAAATATCTGTGAGCCAAGGCCAAGATCCCCTCGATATTGATATCGATCAACTCCTTCGCGAGAGCGCACGCGCTGCCGCTGAATATGACTCGAGCGAGAATACCGAGGGCAATCAACAAGATCTGCAGGATCGCCAAGCGCTCCGTCGTGTTGCCGGTCTTTCCACCGAATTGCAAGATGTTAACGATGCCGAATATCGCCAATTGCGTTTGGAAAAAGTTGTATTAGTTGGTGTTTGGACAGAAGGCACCGCACAAGATGCCGAGAACTCTATGAAAGAACTCGCTGCACTGGCCGAAACCGCTGGCTCAGAAGTTATGGAAGGTTTTGT
>JBAXVT010000067.1:0-5849 GCA_037128715.1 Actinomycetes bacterium | reverse complement strand
AGTTTAAGAATTTGTGCCATGCGCACGCCGTATAAACCATTTCGTCCGCCCAGAAAAGTTCCAGTGATGATCGCGCTGAGCGGGCTTCCGCCGGCGCTCATTACCGCTACAAGTGAAAATTGCGAGGCGCCAGAGAAGAGCACCAGCGAGAGGAAGCAGGCCTGGGCCACGGTGAAATGATCGGCGACCGCCACCGCCCCGAAGGCGACGCCAGCCGCCCCGACCGCGAGGCCAACACTGAGGGAATCGCGCTGCACTGACACGCCGATATTCTGCCCTAATCCCTGCGCCCTTGGGTACCAATAGATAAGGTCGCTACATGGGCGAAGAGCATTTTGAAATTAATTTCCGCAGCGATGTAACCGTTGAGTTGGTTAAGGCTAGCGCCAGCGACTCTGATGTCGTCTGGGCGGCTCGAGTGTCAACCGCTGGAGAGAATTCTCTCGACGATGTTGATTCCGATGCATCGCGCTCCGAAGGGTTGATCAACTATCTCGCTCGCGAACGCCATGGTTCTCCTTTTGAACACACCTCGATGACCTTCTTTATCTCCGCCCCCATCTTTGTTTTCCGCGAATTTATGCGCCACCGCATCGCCTCGTACAACGAAGAATCCGGTCGCTATCGCGAACTCCGACCAAATTTCTACGTTCCCAGCAAAGAGCGCAGGTTGGTTCAGATAGGTAAAGCCGGTTCCTACTCATTTATCGATGGAACCGACGAACAATACGAAATAACGGTCAGCGCAATTAAAGAGAGCTGCACTGTTGCGTACGAAAATTATAAGAAGATGCTCGATGCTGGCGTGGCGCGCGAAGTTGCGCGAGCAGTGCTGCCCGTGGGCCTTTATTCATCAATGTATGTAACCATGAATGCACGGGCGCTCATGAATTTCTTGTCACTTCGCACCTCGCGCGAGGGATCGCATTTCCCTAGCTATCCACAACGGGAAATTGAGATGGTTGCCGAGAAAATGGAGCAATATTTCGCAACACTTATGCCGCTTACGCACGGGGCATTTGAGAAGTCTGGACGAGTCGCCCCATAGTCACGATAGGGTTAGCCCTATGCCTGATAAACAGACGACCCAGATCGAGGCGCCATTTGGCCGCTTGATCACCGCAATGGTGACCCCATTTCAAAAAGATGGAGCGATTGACTGGGACGGCGTTGCGAAGATTGCAGAGCATTTAGCAAATACTGGTCATGATGCAATAGCAGTTAATGGCACCACTGGTGAGGCTCCCACAACTAAGACCTCCGAGAAGCTTGAAATTATTCGCGTTGTTAAAAGTACAGTGGGCGATCGCGTGAAAGTTTTGACCGGCGCCGGCGATAACGAGACCGCTTACACAGTCGATCAATCTAAGCGTTGCGCTGAAGTTGGAGCCGATGGATTGCTGATCGTTACTCCGTACTACAACAAGCCACCGCAAGAGGGAATAGAAGCTCACTTTAGAGCTGTTGCCGCAGCGACCGATCTCCCAATAATGATGTATGACATTCCGGGTCGTACCGGCGTTCCGATCGAGGAAGACACCATCTGTCGCCTGGCAGAAGTAAAAAATATCGTTGCACTCAAAGATGCTAAAGGAAATCCGGCATCAACTTCGTGGGTCATCAAGCGAACTGGCCTTCCGGTCTACTCTGGCGATGACATCCTCAACCTGCCTTTGCTCAGCGTAGGCGCCGTTGGATTCGTCTCGGTCTGTGGTCACACAGTGGGCAACCAACTAAAAGCAATGCTCGACGCCTGGTTTTCAGGAGATGCAGTACGAGCACTAGAAATACATCAAGAATTGTTACCGGTATTCACCGGAACCTTCCGCACCCAAGGTGCGATATTGACTAAGGCCGCACTCACATTGATGGGCCTACCTGGTGGGTCTACGCGTTTGCCACTTGTCGATGCCACTCCTGCGCAGATTGCGCAATTGCGGGAGGACCTTCAACAAGGCGGAGTCGTACTTAAATAATGAATCATCCACATCCCGATTTACCCTATCCATCCAAGTTAGCCCCTAAAACACTGCGCATCGTTGCGCTCGGTGGGCTAGGCGAGATCGGTCGCAACATGACCGTCTTCGAAATCGCTGGCAAACTATTGATCGTTGACTGCGGAGTTCTCTTCCCAGAAGAGAGCCAACCCGGTATTGATCTCATCCTGCCCGACTTCTCGTACATTAGAGATCGCTTGAAGGATGTCGTCGCGATTGCGCTGACCCACGGCCACGAAGATCACATCGGCGCCGTTCCTTATCTTTTGAAAGAGCGCTCGGATATTCCGGTAGTTGGTTCAAAGCTAACGCTGGCATTTACCGAGGCGAAGCTCAAAGAACGTCGCATTACCGCTCCTATGGTCGAAGTCAAAGCGGGAATGAAACAGACCTTTGGTCCCTTCGAACTGGAATTTGTTGCTGTTAATCACTCGATCCCAGATGCGCTGGCCATCGCTATTCGCACGGAGGCAGGACTTGTTCTTGCTACCGGTGATTTCAAGATGGATCAGTTGCCACTCGATGGTCGGATTACTGATCTCGCAACTTTTGCACGCTTAGGTGAAGAAGGCGTCGATCTCTTTATGACCGACTCCACCAACGCCGATGTTCCAGGCTTTACCACTTCAGAACGCGACATCATGCCGACTCTGGATCGCGTGTTTCGTGCGACTGAACGTCGAGTAATTGTCGCCTCATTTGCATCACATGTGCACCGCGTGCAGCAGATCATGATGATAGCGGCGCAGCACGATCGTAAGGTGGCCTTTATCGGTCGCAGCATGGTGCGCAATATGAAGTTGGCGCAAGATTTGGGATACCTCGAAGTTCCAGAGGGACTCGAAATTATTGATGCGAAGACGGTCGATGACGCTGGAGATCGCGTTGTTCTCATCTGTACTGGATCACAAGGCGAGCCACTTGCGGCACTCTCTCGCATGGCAAATGGCGAGCATCAAATTCGCGTAGGCAAAGGCGACACCGTCGTTCTCGCTTCATCGCTTATCCCGGGTAACGAAAATCCAGTATTCAGAGTGATAAATGAACTTACTCGCTTTGGCGCCACGGTGGTCCACAAGGGCAACGCGCTGGTTCACGTATCGGGCCACGCTGCTGCTGGAGAACTGCTCTACTGCTACAACATCGTTAAGCCAAAGAATGTGATGCCGATTCACGGCGAATGGCGCCATATGCGCGCTAACGCCGAACTCGCTATCAAGACCGGCGTTCCACGTACAAATACCATCGTTGTAGATAATGGAATTGTCGTCGATGTACACGATGGATATGCAGATATTGCGGGGGCTGTTCCCGTTGGATTTGTATACGTTGATGGACAGAGCATTGGCGAAATTACCGAGAGCTCACTCAAAGATCGCCGCATTTTGGGCGAAGAGGGCTTCATCTCTGTAGTTGTCGTAGTGGATTCGCAGAGCGGAAAGATCGTTGCGGGTCCTGATATCCATGCCCGCGGATTTACCGAAGATAAAGCGCTCTTTGATGAGGTAAAAGGCATGATCGAGAAGGCTCTTGCAACTTCTGTAGCCAACGGAATTAATGGAACGCATCAACTCACACAAGTTGTTCGTCGCACCGTCGGTAGTTGGGTTGGCGAAGAACATCGCCGCAAACCAATGATCATCCCGGTAGTTATAGAGGTATAACGGCGCGCCGAGCGGCCGCAGCACCATCTTATTCCTTAGGCTTAGTCCGCTATGGCTAAAAAACGAAGTACCACGCGAAGCAAGGCTGCAAAGCGCCCCGGAATTCTGACTGGAATCGGTCGCGCCCTTGCTGGTATCTGGCGTTTCATCGCAAAGGCTATTGGCAGCACCGTGCGCTTCCTCTTCAAAGAGGCGCGCGAACTCGATAGCGCCCATCATCGCGATGGCCTAGCTTTCCTACTTCTTATCTTTGCGCTGCTTACGGCAGCGGGCTCTTGGTTCCATTTAAATAATCCCATTGGTCGGTTTATGAATACCGTCTTGCTGGGCTCCTTTGGCAAGGTCGCAATTGTTACGCCACTCCTCTTTATTTACTTTGCTTTCCGACTCTTTAAAGCCCCCGATGAGGGGCGTGCAAATGGTCGCATCACCATCGGAGCTCTCCTGCTGATTCTTAGCAGTACCGGATTGGCGCAGGTTTTCAACGATTCAGATTTTGCTACCGTGAAAGAGGCTGGCGGGGCGATCGGCTTCGGCGTAGGGCGACCGCTCGATAAGCTGGGAACTTCATTGCTTGCCATGCCGATTTTGATTCTCATATTTTTCTTCGGCGTCTTAATTATTACAGCGACCCCCGTTTCGCAGGTTATTGCCAAGGTGCGGGCGGTCTTTGGATGGATTGCGCGCCACGCTAAGCGCACTCGCAGCGAGGACGATGAAGGCTTCGAGATCAATGACACCCCGCCCTTTGAAACTCCATTGGTTCAAGAGTTCCATCAACCAGAACCAGAGGAAGATGAATTTGCCGAAGATGGACTGGACGAGACTGTCGCTCTCTTGGTAGACCGCGCCGCCAGCTCCACCCCGACCTTCGTCACTAAAACGGTACAGAGCGCCCCCGCGCATCAGATGATCTTGGCGGCCGATACGCCCTACATATTGCCATCCATGGATCTTCTGCGTACCGCACCGGCTTCAAAGTCCAAGTCGAAGGCCAATGAGATGGTCGTGGCAGCGCTCGGTCAAGTCTTTGAGCAGTTTGGCGTAGAGGCGCGCGTCACCGGCTTTATGCGCGGACCGACGGTTACGCGCTATGAAGTCGAGTTAGCCGGCGGAGTCAAAGTAGAAGCGATTACAGCGCTCGCCAAGAATATTTCTTATGCGGTAGCCAGTGGAGATGTTCGAATTCTCTCGCCCATCCCTGGCAAGTCCGCGGTTGGAATCGAAATTCCAAATACCGACCGCGAGATTGTTGCGCTGGGAGATGTCTTACGTTCTTCCGTAGCAATGAATGAGACGCACCCTATGGTGGTTGCTCTCGGCAAGGATGTCGAAGGTAATTTTATCTGCGTTAACTTGGCGAAGATGCCGCACCTCCTCGTTGCCGGTGCAACGGGCGCAGGTAAATCTTCGATGATTAATTCGCTGATTGTCTCTATCTTGATGCGATCGACCCCCGATGAAGTGCGTCTGGTCATGATCGATCCTAAGCGCGTAGAACTCACGAGCTACGAGGGAATTCCACATCTCATTGCCCCAATTATTACCAGCCCGAAAAAGGCAGCCGATGTATTGGCCTGGGTAGTACGTGAGATGGATCAACGCTACGACGACTTGTCCCATTTCGGATTTCGCCATATCGATGATTTCAATAGAGCGGTGAAGGCGAAGAAAGTTGCCCTTCCCGAAGGCAGCGAGCGAATTCTCGAACCGTACCCATACCTGCTCGTGATCATTGATGAGTTGGCCGACCTCATGATGGTTGCCGCCCGCGAAGTGGAAGAGAGCATTGTTCGCATTACACAACTTGCTCGAGCTGCCGGCATTCATCTAGTCATCGCGACCCAACGGCCCAGCGTTGATGTTGTCACCGGCTTGATTAAGGCGAACGTCCCTTCGCGACTTTCTTTTGCCACATCGAGTCTCGCCGATTCGCGCGTCATCTTGGATACTCCCGGTGCTGAAAAATTAGTTGGACAGGGCGATGCTTTATTCCTTCCGATGGGTGCTAGCAAGGCGATGCGCATTCAAGGGGCATATGTATCAGAGCGTGAGTCAGAGGCTGTCGTAAACCATGTGAAGTCGCAGGCGCAACCAGTTTTCAGAGTAGATATCAATGCACCAGCTGTAAGCAAGCAGATTGAAAATGATATTGGCGACGACATGGAGCTATTACTGCAAGCGATCC
>JBAXVT010000066.1:0-5892 GCA_037128715.1 Actinomycetes bacterium | reverse complement strand
CCAGTGAGCGCGACCATAGGAATGGCGGCGGGGACGGTAATCAAAGGTTGGTCCATTACTTACAAATCTTACGGTTAACCGGGTGGCCAGGCGAATGGACGCCCGCCTAAAAGGTGGAGATGTGCGTGAAAAACGCTCTGCCCAGCGCTTGCTCCCGTGTTAAAGGTGATGCGGTAACCATCTAAACCGAGCGTTGCCGCCAATTCGCGGGCCGCTCCAAAGAGCTCTGACATCGTCGCCGAATCTGCTGCCGCCAGCTCAGCCGCATTCTCAAAATGCTGGCGCGGAATGATCAAGATGTGGGCGGGAGCCTGTGGATCGAGATCCTTAAAAGCAACCACCTGCGCGCTCTCGTACAAAAAGTTCGTCGGAATTTCACCGGCGGCAATCTTGCAGAAGATACACATATGAAAAGCCTATTCCTACCAGCGCCCGATAAGGGCCGAAATAGCAGAAAGCGCAGCAAAACCTGCATGAGCGGAACGAAATACCTCTGGTCCAAGCAAAACAACCGTTCCACCTGCAGCTCCCAAGAGACCCAACTCGGCTCCCGTTAAACCGCCCTCTGGACCGATGACAAGAACTATCGGACCATCAGTAATGCTCTTTGCTGCATCAGAAATCTTGGTTGTCGCGCTCTCATGCAGAATAAAGAGGTTTGCCTCTCCACCGAAGCGCTTCGCAATTTGCGCGGTGGTGATCGGGGTTTCAATCTCGGGGAGGTTCATGCGCCGCGATTGCTTTGCTGCCGCTACCGCGGTCTTCACCCACTTATCGCCAAAATCATCCTGCCATTTTGCAATAGATCGTTCTGACTGCCACGGGATGATTGTTGTCGCACCCGCAACCGTCAGTAGTTCGATCGCCTCTTTAGCGCGATCAGATTTCATCAGAGCTTGAATCACAATTAACTCGGGCAGGACTTCTTCTGCAACTCCGCGTTCCATAACCGTCACCACGAAACTCTTCTTATCGATGGCCGCAACGCCACCGCGCGCCCAGGCACCACTGCCATCAGCGAGCATGATCTCTTCGCCTACTTCAACCCGCAGCACCTTTATGGCGTGGTGAGCTTCATCTCCAGCCACAACAATGCTCTCTCCACTGCCCAAATCTGGAACGAAGAAGAGTGTCAACATCGGTTATCGATTAAACGCATCGCGCATGCGCCCGAAGAGGCTCTGCTCTTGGTGATCCTTCGTACGATCGTGCAGAAGGAAACTTCCCACCTTCTCGCCACGAGATTCCGCAAATTTCTGAAGTAGCGCTTGCTCCTCTTTATTGAGCTTCTGCGGCGTAACAACTTCTACATGAACGATGAGATCACCGCGCCCACCACCGCGCAACTTTGTTGCACCTAATCCCCGCAGGGTAACTGCATCTCCGGATTGACATCCCGCTTTGATTTCAACAACTTGCTCGCCATCCAGAGAGTCAATTTTGACTTCGGTGCCTAGCGCTGCGGCAACCATAGATATGGAGAGAGATAAGTGGAGATCTTTTCCATCGCGGATCAAGAATTCGTGGGTCTTTTCGACGATCTCTACATATAAATCACCAGCGGGTCCACCGCCCGGGCCAACCTCGCCTTGACCGGCGAGATGAATGCGATTTCCGCCTTCAACACCAGCGGGAATCTTCACATTGATTGTTCGGCGAGAGCGGACTCGGCCATCGCCGGCGCACTCTCCGCACGGAGTCGGAATAACCGAGCCGTAGCCACTGCAGTTATTGCAGGGACGGCTCGTCATAACATTTCCAATGAATGATCGGGTAACTTGTTGGATCTCGCCGCGTCCCTTGCAAATACCGCAGGTCTGGGGCTTGGAGTTATCCGCGCAACCAGTTCCACCGCACTTATCGCAACGAACCGCTGTTTCAACGGTTATCTCGCGCTCAACTCCAAAGCAAACTTCTTCCAGAGTGAGCTCCACGCCAATCAGCGCATCTTGACCAGCACGCGCACGTGAACGCGGGCCGCGCGATCCTCCACCTCCGAAGAAGGCATCCATAATGTCGCCGAAACCAAAGTTCTGGGCTCCTCCACCGCTAAATTGCGAGAAGGGATCTCCACCTAGGTCATATTTCTGGCGCTTAGTAGGATCGCTCAAGACTTCATAGGCTGCGGTGATATCTTTAAATTTATCTTTAACCGTTGGATCAGGATTTACATCAGGGTGATACTCGCGCGCCAACTTTCGATAGGCCTTCTTTATCTCATCAAAGGAAGAGTCACGATGCACCCCGAGGGTTGCGTAAAGATCAGCCAATCGTTGTTCCCCCTAGAAAAGTTCCGATATATCTTGCAACGGCATTTACCGTCGCCATGGTCTGGGCGTAGTCCATACGGGTTGGGCCAATAATTCCCAAGGCACCGGTGGATTGTCCTTCAATTCCATAGCCAACGCTAATTAAAGAGGTCGTTTGCAGACTTTTCTCGGACTGCTCATCCCCAATTCTGACCTGCACGATCTGGTTCGCATCTGCCAGCAAGCGAAGCAGGATCACCTGCTCTTCCAGGGCTTCTAGGATGGGAAATATCGAGGCCGCGCTCTCCTGCGCGCTCCCCTGGGCTAAATTGGCAATTCCCGCTAAAACAACTTTGTTTTCATCGGGATACTGGATAACGGCAACTTGCTTAGTCAACTGCGCCAAGAGCTTGGCGGTACGGATAAAGAGATCCTCGCGATCATGCGAACTCGAAAGAAATGTTTCGATGGCGCGACGCTCGGCCGTAGAAAGTGGCTTAACTTCTGCCAACTTATCAACGAAGAGGCGATAGCCAGTGTTTGTTGGAATGCGACCAGCGCTGGTGTGGGGCTGCGTGATTAAACCAGCATCTTCTAAGATCGCCATATCGTTACGAATCGTTGCTGGAGATACTCCGAGCGGATGGCGCTCAGCAATTACCTTTGATCCAACGGGCTCTTGCGTCGCGACATACTCATCCACGATGGCACGAAGTATCTCTAGCTGGCGTTCTTGCATGGTTTCCTAAATCTACTACAACAGGATTTCGCGCACGATGCGATCGGCGATAAGTCGCCCGGTCTGGCTCAAAACGACCGAGCCGCCTTCCCAAGCGGGCGCTAGGAGGTATCCATCTGCCAAGAAACCAGGGAGTGAACTCTGCTCACCCTGCGAGAGGCTAGCTAGGGGTATTCCCGAAGCCAAGCGAATTTGCAACATAATCTCTTCACTACGAGATTCATCGGCTGTCAAAATCTCCTGGTCGTGCATGGGATTTCCAGATTCAAGCACCTTCTGCGTATATGCAGCAGGGTGTTTTACATTCCAAAATCTGCGCCCATCAATATGCGAATGCGCACCGGCGCCAGCGCCCCACCAGTTATCGCCATTCCAATACGCGATATTGTGGCGACATGCAGAACCTGGCTTTGACCAGTTGCTGAGTTCATACCAATCAAATCCCGCCGCTGTGAACTTCTCATCGGCCATTAAGTATTTATCAGCGGTCTGATCATCATCTGGCATAACAACTTCGCCGCGTTTTACTTGTGCACCTAACTTGGTGCCGCTTTCGACGATCAGCGCATAGGCCGAGATATGGGTAATCGGTAGCGATAACGCGGTATCGAGGGTGGTTTCCCAATCGGCCATCGACTCCCCCGCGGTGCCGTAGATCAGATCAACGCTGACTTCATCGAATCCGACCTCGCGCGCCCACGTTGTTGCTTTCACAACATTCTCGGGGTTGTGAGTGCGATCGAGCGCCGCTAAAACATGCGGAACTGCAGACTGCATTCCAAAGGAGATCCGGTTAAAACCCGCTGCGCGCAGCTCTGACAACTTCTCTTTTGTCACAGTGTCGGGATTTGCTTCAGTCGTGACCTCTGCATCTTTCGCCAATTCAAAGTGCGAGCCAATCGATGCAATTACACGACCCAAATCTCTACTCTCCATCAAAGTCGGCGTTCCGCCGCCAAAGAAAATAGTGGGAACTACTGTTGCGATAGATATCTCGCGCGCATATTCGATTTCGCGAAGCAGAAGGTCGATATAACTGCGGGATGTCACGGAGAAATCATCGGTGATCGATAGCTCACCAGGAGTATAGGTATTGAAATCGCAGTAGCCACAGCGCCTTACGCAGTACGGAATATGTACGTAAAAGGCGAGCGTATTCATTCGCGCTCTTTAG
This sequence comes from Actinomycetes bacterium, assembly GCA_037128715.1. Taxonomy (GTDB): domain Bacteria; phylum Actinomycetota; class Actinomycetes; order Nanopelagicales; family Nanopelagicaceae; genus PALSA-747. The sequence goes on along the minus strand of JBAXVT010000066.1, from coordinate 1,730 downwards.
CTTTAGCCTTCGCCTTATCGATGTCGGCATCAGTTGTCAGAGCGGCAACGAAGGCTTCTTGTGGAACCTCAACACGACCGACCATCTTCATGCGCTTCTTGCCCTCTTTCTGCTTTTCGAGCAGCTTGCGCTTACGGGAGATATCTCCGCCATAGCACTTAGCGAGAACATCTTTACGAATAGCGCGGATACTTTCGCGTGCGATAATTCGTCCACCGATTGCGGCCTGAATAGGAATCTCAAACTGCTGCCTTGGAATCAACTCGCGCAACTTGCCGGTCATCATTGTTCCATAGGTGTACGCCTTATCTTTGTGAACGATGGCGCTAAAGGCATCGACCTTCTCGCCTTGCAGCAAGATATCTACCTTCACCAGGTCACCCTCGGCTTCACCAATTGGCTCATAATCTAGCGAGGCATAACCGCGCGTGCGACTCTTGAGTTGATCAAAGAAGTCAAAGACAATTTCCGCAAGAGGCAAGGTGTAGCGAATTTCAACGCGATCTTCGGAGAGGTAATCCATGCCCAGCAAAGTGCCGCGGCGCTCTTGGCAGAGTTCCATGATGGTTCCAATGAATTCTGCGGGCGCGAGCACGGTGGCACGAACAATAGGTTCTTCCACCTTCTCGATCTTGCCCTCGGGATACTCAGAAGGGTTTGTAACGGAGAGGAGTTGCCCATCACCAGTCGTTACCGAATACACAACATTGGGAGCAGTAGAAATCAGGGTGAGATTTGATTCGCGCTCAAGGCGTTCGCGCACGATTTCCATATGCAATAGACCCAAGAAGCCGCAGCGGAAGCCAAAGCCCAGTGCTGCTGAACTCTCTGGCTCGTAGACCAGCGCGGCATCATTTAATTGCAATTTGTCGAGCGCTTCGCGAAGTAATGGGAAGTCAGCACCATCTATCGGGAAGAGTCCAGAGAAGACCATAGGGCGTGGATCTTTATATCCTGCCAAGGCAACCTTCGCCGGGTTGTTATAAGTAGTGATCGTGTCACCCACGCGAGATTGGCGAACATCTTTTACGCCGGTGATGACATAACCTACTTCGCCCACGCCAAGTCCCTTAGAAACAACGGGCTCAGGTGAGATCACGCCAACTTCGAGCATCTCGTGGCGTACACCAGTTGAGAACATCTGAATCTGATCCCGAGTGGAAAGGTGACCGTCGATAACGCGGACATAGGTGACGACGCCACGATACGTGTCGTAGACCGAATCGAAGATCAAAGCGCGAGTAGGTGCGTTGGCATCGCCAATAGGAGAAGGGATCTGCAGAACGATCTGATCCAAGAGTTCGGTAACACCAGCGCCGGTCTTGCCCGATACACGTAAGCAATCTTCTGGCTGACATCCGATCAACTTTGCTAACTCTTCCGCAAACTTTTCGGGTTGGGCAGCAGGTAGGTCGATCTTGTTAAGAACGGGGATGATGGTGAGGTTATTTTCCATCGCGAGGTACAAATTGGCGAGCGTCTGCGCTTCGATTCCTTGCGCGCAGTCGACGAGCAAGACGGCGCCTTCGCAGGCAGCGAGCGAGCGCGAAACTTCATAGGTAAAGTCGACGTGACCCGGCGTATCGATCATGTTCAGGATGTATTCCTGATTATCTAACCCAGAGCGCCATGGCAGACGGACCGCCTGTGACTTGATGGTGATACCGCGTTCGCGCTCAATATCCATGCGATCGAGGTATTGCGCGCGCATATTGCGTGGGTCGACTAGC
>JBAXVT010000065.1:0-6359 GCA_037128715.1 Actinomycetes bacterium | reverse complement strand
TTGATTGCTCCATCGAGGGCGAGCTCACCGAGAAATATGTGATCTCCCATCTCTGGCACAGAGATCTGACCCTGCGCCATCAATAGCGCAATCGCAATCGGAAGGTCGAATCCAGATCCGCTCTTGTGTAACCATGCTGGTGAAAGAGAAACAGTGACTCGTTTATTGGGCCAGGCGGACCCAGAATTTTGCAGCGCCGCTCGCACGCGCTCTCTCGACTCTAGAAGCGCCGCATCTGGTAGTCCAAGCAAGGAGTACCCCGGTAATCCATCAGAGATATCTACTTCAATATCCACTATCTCGCCGCGCAATCCGACTAGAGCAATGCTTTTGACTCGCGCCAAAGTCATCAGAGCACGCCTGCACGATATTCAATGAGAGGTTTTAAGCCATCTCTAAAATGCACTGCTGCACAATCAATTCTGTAATCGGCGCCCCATTGATCGTGCATGGCAATCCAGGCGAGTGCCAATCTTTGCAGGCGGTGTGCTTTCTCGGGCCCAATGGCCTCTAGAGGATGTCCAAACTTGTCGCTCGTCCGACTCTTCACTTCGACAAATAACAATCTGCCATCCAACCTGGCAACGAGATCTATCTCGCCCTCTTTTATGCGCCAGTTCCTTGCAATGATCGCTGCACCTTGATCTTGTAAATACGAGGCGACGAGCGTCTCTCCATCAGCACCTATCTGCTTGGCTCGCTTTGTCATTAATGGAAAGTAGCGTGGTTACTTGCGAAGGGATTTCATTCAGAACACGGCTGTTGAGAAACTTCCCCTGTTAATTACGAGAGCGAAGTTATATTGGCAAAACTCTTGCGATGAATCTTCGAAATGCCCAACTCTTTTAGAGCCGCGGTATGCACTGCTGTTATGTATCCCTTATGGCGCGCAAAGCCATATCCAGGGTATTTAACATCCAACTCTCGCATGATGCGATCGCGATAGACCTTCGCCAGGATGGATGCGGCGCTGATGCTTAGAGCGACTTGGTCGCCTTTCCAGACCGCCAAATTTGGGATAGCGAGTCCTTCGATGGCGTATCCATCAGTGAGAACGTACTCCGGAACTATCGCGAGAGAATTGATGGCGCGCCGCATTCCTTCCAGGTTGGATTTATGAAGTCCGAGGCGGTCGATCTCTTCAGGTGAAATTTCGATAATGGAATAACTGAGGGCCTGATCGATGACAACTTCGTAGAGTTCCTCTCGAACCTTTTCAGTTAAGGCCTTGGAGTCGCGCACCCGCGAGAGCGCTGGAGAATCAGAATCTTTGAGGATAACTGCCGCGACTACGAGTGGGCCGGCACAGGGACCTCGCCCCGCTTCATCGACTCCAGCAATTCGCATAACTCCGCTGGTGCGCAGTGAGGCTTCAATGCCGGACATTGCGGCTACTTTTTAACCGGTACCTTTGAGAGGTCATGTGCGACCGATAAGAACTTGGTGTGATTAAGCGGCCAGACAACAAATTCCGCGCGCCCAACTACATCATTGAGTGGAACAAAACCTTTATGAACATCGTCGGTGTGGAAACGCGAATCTGCGCTCGCTCCGCGATGATCACCCATGACCCAGATGAATCCCTTGGGGACCGTTACATCAAATTTTGATTCACTCGGGGCATTACCCGGAAAGAGATAACTTTCGTTAATTGAAGCGCCATTTACTTGTAGACGACCCTTGGCATCACAGCAAACTATGTGATCGCCGCCTACTCCAACGGTGCGCTTCACTAAGTACTGGGTAGCTGGATCTGGCATCACGCCAACATCGACGAGCGCTCGCTTTAATTCGCGTGTGAAAACATCTCCTGTTGGAGGTGGAGGGGTTCCTAGCCATCCAGCAGGATCTTTGAAGACAACAACTTCACCACGGCGGATATCGCTAAACATCGCCGAGAATTTATTAACGGCGATCCGATCGCCAATTCCCAGGGTGTTCTGCATCGAACCTGACGGGACGTAAAAGAAATGCACGAAAAAGGTTTTAATTATCACGGCAACGATAAGCGCCGAAACTACAATAATCGGAACTTCTCGTAGCAGCGAACCCTTTTTGGGAAGGCGCATCTTAAGAATTATTAAGCTTGTTCGGCTGGTGTCTCAGACTCTGCAGCAACCTCTTCAACGACTGCTGGAGTTTCGACAACCGCTTCTACAACTGCTGGAGCTTCTACAACTGCTGGAGTTTCGACAACCGCTTCGATAACTACCTCTTCGATAACTACCTCTTCAACGATTACATCTTCAACAATGAACTCATTGTTAGCGCCACGACGCTCTTTAATCTTGGCAGCCTTACCGCGCAGATCGCGCAGGTAGTAAAGCTTGGCGCGACGGACATCTCCACGGCGGACCATTTCAAACTTTTCAATAACTGGGGTGTGCACTGGGAAGGTACGTTCTACTCCGACACCGTATGAAAGTTTACGGATTGTGAAAGTCTCGCGGACTCCGGCACCTTGACGGCGAATTACTACGCCTTGGAAGACCTGGATACGGCTCTTGGAACCTTCGATAACACGAACGTGGACCTTGATCTCATCGCCAGAGCGGAAGTTGATAATGCCCTTTTTGAGCGAGGCGGCATCAACCGCATCCAAAACGTTCATGGGTAATCCTTTGCTTAAATGACCTCAACTGAGGTAACTACTACGAAGGTCGTATCTTGCCACAGTCGGGCGAGGCTAGCCAATTTCGAGCGTGAGGATCCCATGGAGGACCGCTCCAGCGGCGATAACCATCTCTTCCCCCGCCGGGGAGCCATTGCGGCCGCTCACCAGAGCCCCCGCCTCGCGGGCTATGAGCCCGCCTGCCGCCAGATCCCACTCCTTGAGGCCACTTTCAAAATATCCATCCACCGCTCCGCTAGCGACATGGCAGAGATCAACCGCGGCCGCTCCATTTCTCCGAATATCGCGTACTCGCGGGATCAAAGCAGCGATGCGCTCGCCTTGTCTGACGCGTTCTGCCAGATCGTAAGAAAATCCCGTGGCGATCAATGAATCTTCCAAAAGTTCGGCCTTCGAACAGTGGATTGCGCGGTCGTTGAGAAACGCTCCTCCCCCTCGACTGGCACGCCACATGGAGTTGAGCGTGGGCGCATAAACGATTCCGACCAGAACTCCCTCATCATCCTTTGCCGCGATGCTGATGTTCCAGCCCGGCAAGTTATAAAAATAATTGACCGTTCCATCAATCGGGTCAATCACCCAGGTGATGCCGGATTGGGAGGCACGGTTAGCGCCCTCTTCTCCGATAATGCCATCATCGGGACGCGCTGCCAGAATTTCGCTCACTATCAACTTTTCGCTGGCATGATCCATATGTGTTGCAAAGTCGCGTGCGGAACTCTTCTCATTGATATCGAAGGTGTCTGGGCGGTTACTTAATAATTCGCCAGCGCGCTGTGCAATTCCCTCAGCGAGGATAAGTAGCTCCGCGACGAGCCCGGTCTGCGATTGCTGCTTCATGGATAGAATCTAGGTATGTTTTCACCGTATCGCAAACTCTTCGCGGTACCTGGGGCGCTCCGATTCTCCATCGCCGGTTCTATAGCCCGGCTACCAATCTCCATGACCCTGCTCTCGATCACCTTCGTGATTGTGCATGTAAAGCACTCCTATACCTTGGCAGGGACCGTCTCCACTGGCGCCGCCTTAATATCGACCGTCTTTAGCCCTACCTGGTCGCGTTATGCAGACCGACTCGGACAACGCAAGGTGCTGCGCTTTACCATCCCCTTCTACATCATCTTCGATCTCATCTTCCTAGTTGCGATAAGCAAGAACGCGCCGACGTATATCTGGATGAGCGCAATCTTCCTGGCTGAGATCTTTCTTCCCAATGTCGGAGGTCTAGTTCGCCGACGCTGGCTCTGGGTGCTCTCAGAAGATCGCGTCATGATAAATACCGCCTACTCCTATGAAGCGCTGATGGATGAGATTATTTTCATCATTGGACCCCTGGTCGCGTCATCAGCGGCAACATTCATTTCTCCCGCTGCTGGCATGATCATGGGTTTCTCTTTCATGGCTGTTGGTACAACCCTCTTCATCTCGCAACGTTCGACAGAGCCACCTCCCTTCAAGAAAGACGAGAGCGGGAAACACGGATTAGTTTTAGCGATGCCGGTCGTGCAAGCCGTATTCCTTCCATTTATATTTTTGGGTGCATTCTTCAGTTCAACGGGTCTAGCTGTAGTCGGGTACGCCCAGCAACATCACCATGCGGCATACACCGGCCTGGTTCTCGCGATCTGGGCAGCGGGTAGTGGAATCGCCGCAATATTTAACGGTTCGATTAAATGGCGGCTCAAAGATGCTTCGCGCTTTCGCATCAACTTGGGCGTGATCTTGGTTCTGTCGCTCCCCTTCTTCTTCATCCACTCCATGGTGATGCTCACGATTGCTCTCTTCCTCTCTGGAGTCGGCGTCGCACCGCTCATCGTCTCGGGATACAACGTCGCCGAAAAATCAGTTCCGCCAGAGAAAGTGACCGAGACGCTCTCCTGGGTGATTGCGGGTCTCTCGTTGGGAAGCGCCCTGCCGGGAACGCTGACGGGCCACATCATCGACTCACAGGGAGCGAGTAAGGCATTTATCGTCCCCGTCCTCTGCCTCATTCTGGGGAATTTGGCAACGGTGCCTTACCTACGAACCTGGCGTCGAATTTCAGATCACTAGGACCGCCCAAATATCCCAACCTTGCCCCCGCAGTTGTGGCACTCTTTGCCCGTGAGCGACTTACGGTTAATTGGACGATCAGATGATGGCAGCGAACTGGAGTTGCAATCAAAGGATGGCACAAACTTCAGCCTTCGCATCAGCGATCAACTTCGCTCTCTAGTGAACCAACCGCGCTTAGTCTCAATTTCCAATGAGGATGATCAGTCGGCGGTCACAGTAAAAGATGTGCAGGCACGCCTGCGTAGTGGCGAGAGCATCGACTCAATCGTACGTACCTCCGATTGGAGCGCCGAGAAGGTTGATAAATTCTCGGGCCCGATCTTGCAAGAGCGGGCATATGTCATCGGGTTAGCGCTCGCTGCACAATTGCGCAAAGAGAAGCACGCTCCAACACTTGCAGCGGCGACGATTTCGCAACTTGCTCCCCGCGGAGTAGATATGACGCTCGTCGAGTGGAATACCTGGCGCCTGCCAGATGGCACGTGGAACATCATTCTTTTTTACCCTACAAAGAACGGTGGAACCAGCGAAGCTAATTGGTCCTTTGATCTTGGTAATCGCAGTTTGGAAGCGCTCGATGACGGTGCAGCATGGATTGCTGGAGATGAGTTAGAGGCGCATCACGCAGCGCCATCTCATGGAATCGTTTACCCCGCCTCCTCCCCCGCGCCGCGTTTAGTTGCGGTCCGCGAAGAAGTTGATCAATCTGACCTTCCAGAACCGATAAAAATTTCTAGTCTAGATGCGATCATCAATAGCGGGCCCAGTCAGGCCGATAGCATCTCAGATGCTGAAAAGCGCGATGGAATTACCAAGCGTTTGAAGATCCCGTCATGGGACGACATTATGTTTGGTGGACCTAAAGGAACTTCAGAAGAGGAATAGCAGACTCCATCTCGGTGGCTCCCCCGTGATGCCCCACCATCGATGATTCCTGCGGAACGCGAGTTGGGTCGATCAAGATAACTTCATCGTGCGCTACCGCCATAAAATCGCCCATGCGATCAAAACTCTCCGGTGAAACAACGGCTCCGAATGTTTGGTTGGCAACCAACTCTTCTCGTGAATAGATTGTCGCGCGTTTGCCCAAATATTCGCGCCATTGTGCAATGGTCTCCGCGGCAGATCCTTCGGTCACATACATATGGCGAGCACGGGGCTCTCCACCGACAAGAGTTATGTTATCCATCAGATTATTATCTTGGCCTAGAACAATCTTCTCTCCCACGTTGACCATGCCATGGTCGGCTGTTACATAGAGATCAGTGTTCTTCGGCAAGCGAGCTATCAAAGTGGTTATAAGTTCTGCAATCTGCCCCAGCGCTAACAGCCATTTCTCACTGCCGACACCATCGTTATGGCCAGCGTGGTCCAGGGCATTGATGTACAGGTAAGTGAATGAGTAAGGCTCGGCGAGCGCCTCTACCGCAGCTTTAACCATCTCTTCGCTGCGATTAGCACCCACATATTTCGCGCCACGCAAGGCAGCTTGAGTGAATGCACTTCCTTCATAACGCTTTTCAGCGATATTCGTAACGGTAATTCCGTGTTGCATTCCACGCTCGAAAAGAGTGGGCACCTTCTGCCAGAAGAGTGGATCGACTCGCTCATCCCATTTAAGTGCATTAAGCAATCGTCCGGGAGTTCCTGAATTGGGTATGCGCACCGTGTA
>JBAXVT010000064.1:0-6708 GCA_037128715.1 Actinomycetes bacterium | reverse complement strand
CCGATAGCCATTACTTCTTACCTGTCTTTCCTTGCTTGCGGCGAATCTTTGCGCCGTCTAGGTGGAGACCCTTGCCCTTGTATGGATCAGCCTTGCGAAGCTTTTGAATCTTCGCTGCAACTTCACCAACGAGCTGCTTATCGACACCAGAGATCGAGAAGCGAGTTGCTGATTCGACCTTAAAGGTGATGCCTTCAGGAGCGGTGAATGGAACGGCGTGGCTATAGCCCAGCGCGAACTCCAAATCTCTGCCCTTTTCAGCGACCTTATAACCAACACCAACGATGTTGATGGTCTTTGAATAACCGGTTGTGACGCCCTCGATCATGTTTGCGACCAAGGTACGTGAGAGGCCATGAAGTGAACGTGCAACACGTCCATCGTCGGGACGAGAGACAACAAGTGTTGACTCCTCTTTGGCGATTGAGATTGGGCCAGCGAGAGTATGTGTAAGTGATCCCTTAGGACCCTTTACGGAAATCTCTTGACCTGCAATGTTGATTTCAACTCCAGCAGGAATTGTGATGGGTGAGCGACCAATACGTGACATCAGATCACCATACGTAGGCGAGAACTTCTCCGCCTACCCCTTGCTTGTTGGCTTGCTTATCAGTCAGCAAACCAGATGATGTTGAGATGATGGCTACGCCAAGTCCACCCAAGACCTTAGGTAGTCCAGTCGACTTCGCATAAACGCGAAGGCCGGGCTTTGAAACACGGCGAAGGCCAGCGATGGAACGCTGACGATCTGCGCCAAACTTCAAATCAATGGTGAGAGTCTTTCCAAAACCAGCAACGGTATTTTCTACCTTGAAGCTAGCGATGTAACCCTCCTGCTTAAGAATTTCGGCAATGCGAACTTTTACCGACGACGACGGCATTGAAACCGTATCGTGGTAAGCAGAGTTCGCGTTGCGCAGACGTGCAAGCATGTCTGCGATCGGGTCTGTCATTGTCATACTGTGGCCTCTGGCCTTTCTCGAGCCGGTTTCCGAAGTTTCGGACCTATCTCGTAGTTGATAGTGGGTGGTTTAAAAACTCTTCTTTACCAAGAAGCCTTGGTGATGCCAGGAAGTTCGCCGCGGTGTGCCATCTCGCGGAAGCAGATACGGCAGATGCCGAACTTTTGGTAGACAGCATGTGGACGACCACAACGCTGGCAGCGGGTATATCCACGAACCTTGAACTTAGGCTTGCGAGCAGCTTTAACCTTGAGCGATGTCTTTGCCATTAGTTGCTACCCCTTAGTTCTCACGGAATGGAAAGCCGAGCGCCTTAAGTAATGCGCGACCTTCTTCATCTGTCTTGGCTGTGGTTACGAAAGTGATATCCATACCGCGGGTGCGGTCGATCTTGTCCTGTTCGATCTCTGGGAATACAACCTGCTCGGTCAAACCGAAGGTGTAGTTACCGTTTCCATCGAATTGCTTAGGAGATAGACCACGGAAGTCGCGGATACGAGGAAGTGCGATCGAGAGCAGACGATCTGCGAACTCCCACATACGATCATTGCGCAGTGTTACGTGGGCGCCAATTGGCATACCTTCACGCAACTTGAACTGAGCAATCGACTTGCGAGACTTGGTGACCTGAGGCTTCTGACCGGTGATGATTGTGAGGTCGCGGATAGCGCCTTCAATCAACTTCGAGTCACGAGCAGCTTCACCAACACCCATATTGACGATGACCTTGACCAAGCCCGGAATCTGCATCACATTGCTGTAAGCGAACTGGGTCTTGAGTGCAGGTGCAATCTCGGCCTTGTAACGGGCCTTAAGACGAGGAGCTGTAGCGGTTGTCATGGTTAGACATCCTTTCCGGTGCGGCGAGAGATGCGAACGTTCTTGCCGTTTTCATCCTTGCGTGAACCAATGCGAGTTGGCTTGCCATCGTCGCCGACGAGCTGCACATTAGAAATGTGAATCCCGGCTTCAACGGTGAGAATTCCGCCGACCTTGACGCCACGATCGCTCGTGGTCTCTTGGGTGTGACGCTTAACGCGGTTGGCACCTTCGACGATAACGCGTGAATCACGCTTATCAATCGCGATGACCGTGCCGGTTACGCCCTTATCTTTTCCAGCGATCACTTGAACAGTGTCGCCACGCTTAATGCTTGCCATTTTTATAGCACCTCCGGCGCGAGCGAGATGATCTTCATGAAACGCTTGTCACGAAGTTCACGAGCAACTGGTCCGAAGATACGCGTGCCGCGAGGCTCGCCGTCTGCCTTCAAGATAACTGCTGCGTTCTCATCAAACTTAATATATGAACCATCAGGGCGACGGTTCTCTTTAACGGTACGAACGATGACGGCCTTTACAACCTCACCCTTCTTAACCTGACCACCAGGAATTGCATCCTTGACGGTACAAACGATGATGTCACCGATACCTGCGTAGCGGCGTGAGGAGCCACCGAGAACACGAATACAAAGAAGTTCCTTTGCACCGGTGTTATCCGCGACACGAAGTCTGGATTCTTGTTGAATCATTTTTCGATACCCCTTACTTAGCCTTCTCGAGGATCTCGACTACACGCCAACGCTTGGTTGCCGATAGTGGACGAGTTTCCATGAGTAGTACGCGATCGCCAACGCCAGCTGTGTTGTTCTCGTCATGTGCCTTCAACTTGTGAGAGCGGGTCATGACCTTTGAATACACGGCATGCTTGGTTTGACTTTGAATAGCGACGACGACGGTCTTATCCATCTTGTCGCTAGTAACAATTCCTTCACGAGTCTTGCGGAAACCGCGCTCGTTATTTAGCTCGCTCACGCTGCGCCTCCGATTCCGAGCTCACGCTCACGCAAGATTGTGTAAATACGCGCAATCTCTTTACGGACCATAGTCAAACGACCATGGCTTTCAAGTTGACCTGTAGCTGCTTGGAAGCGAAGGTTGAATAGCTCTTCCTTCGATTCACGAAGCTTGATCGCTAGCTCGTCTGTGGAGAGCGCACGAAGCTGCTCTGCTGTCACGATGTTAGACATTAGAACTCCTCCCGACGTACTACACGGCACTTCATTGGCAACTTGTGAATCGCACGAGTCATTGCCTCGGTTGCGATCTCTTCTGTAACTCCAGAAATTTCAAACATAACGCGTCCTGGCTTTACGTTTGCAATCCACCACTCAGGTGAACCCTTACCGGATCCCATACGGGTTTCAGCAGGCTTCTTGGTAAGTGGGCGATCTGGATAAATGTTGATCCAAACCTTTCCACCACGCTTGATGTGACGGGTCATTGCAATACGCGCTGCCTCAATTTGGCGGTTTGTTACGTATGCAGGCTCAAGAGCTTGAATACCAAAGTCACCAAATGAAACGACGGTGCCACCCTTAGACATACCAGCCCGCTTTGGGTGGTGCTGCTTACGGTGCTTTACGCGACGTGGAATTAACATTATTCAGCCGCTCCTTCCAGTTTTTCACTAACAACTGGTGCTGCTGCCTCAGTTACTACTGCGGCTGCTACCGGTGCAGTTTCAACTGCTGCGCGAGAAGCTGGTGTCGAAGATGTTACTTCGCCACGAGGAGCGCGCTGTTGACGGTTAGCTGGACGGCTTGGCTTTGGGGCGCGAGCAAGAGCAAGTGCTGATGCAGCGCGCTCTGCGCGGGATTCGATAACTTCACCCTTGTAGATCCAAACCTTTACGCCTAGACGACCAAATGTTGTAGCGGCCTCATAGAAACCGTAATCAATATCGGCGCGAAGCGTGTGAAGAGGTACGCGACCTTCGCGGTAGAACTCTGAGCGAGCAATTTCTGCTCCGCCAAGACGTCCACCACATTGAACGCGGATACCTTGCGCGCCAGCTTTAAGGGCTGACTGCATTGACTTACGCATAGCGCGACGGAAAGAGACACGAGCAGAGAGCTGCTCTGCGATTCCCTGAGCAACGAGTTGAGCATCAATCTCAGGGTTCTTAACCTCGAGGATGTTGAGCTGAACCTGCTTGCCGGTGAGCTTCTCTAGATCCTGACGGATGCGATCAGCTTCAGTTCCGCGACGGCCGATGACGATACCTGGGCGTGCTGTATAGAGATCGATACGAACACGCTCGCGTGTGCGCTCGATTTCAATACGGGAAACGCCTGCGCGCTCCATGCCCTTGCTCATCATGCGACGGATCTCGATATCTTCCTTCACATAATCCTTGTAAAGCTTGTCTGCATACCAACGAGATTTGAACTCTGTCGTGATGCCCAGACGGAAGCCGTGTGGATTTACTTTTTGACCCATTTACTCGGCCTGCCCTTCTGAGACAACTGCGACTTCTTCAACAGGAGCGGCCTTCTTGGCCTTGCTCTTTGCTGCAGGGGTTGCTGGCTTAGCAATCACTGTCTTGTTTGGATTTGCCTTCGCGTTAACGACCTTCTTAAGACCGTGTGGGCGATATGAACGATCGGTTGAAACAACCAGCGTCAAAGTAGAGGCGCGCTTCAAGATCTGGAAACCGCGACCTTGTGCACGAGGGCGGAAACGCTTGAGCGTTGGAGCCTCGTCGACAAGTGCTTCAACGATGTAAAGCTCTGATGCATCACGGAGTGATGGGCTCTTCTGCTTGGCATTGTTGATCGCTGAGTTCAAGAGGGTGTAAAGATCTTCACCGACTTCTTGAGGGGCGAACTTCAAAGTTGTAAGCGCAATGTCAGCACGCTCTCCGCGGATCAAGTTGATCACACGACGAGCCTTCTGAGGTGTTACGCGAGTGTTGCGCAAGACAGCCTGCGCTACGAGTGCGTCAGTTGGATTAGATGCCTTTGGGTTATTAGCCACGAGAAGCTCTCCGATCATCCTTGACGTGTCCCTTGAAGGTACGAGTTGGAGCAAACTCACCGAGCTTGTGACCAATCATTGCTTCTGTGACGAATACTGGAACGTGCTTACGACCGTCGTGTACGGCGATGGTGTGTCCGATCATTGCCGGAATGAGCATCGAGCGGCGAGACCAGGTCTTGATAACAACCTTGGTGTTCTTCGCATTCTGATCATCTACCTTCTTGAGAAGGTGACCGTCCACGAATGGACCCTTTTTTAAACTACGTGGCATCTTCGGTCGCTCCCTTATCGCTTCTTATTCGACTTACGACGACGGACAATGAGTGCATCGCTCGCCTTTTTCTTGCGAGTACGGCCCTCTGGCTGACCCCAAGGTGACACGGGGTGACGACCACCGGATGTCTTACCTTCTCCACCACCGTGAGGGTGATCGACTGGGTTCATTACGACACCGCGGACGGTTGGGCGCTTGCCCTTCCAACGCATACGGCCAGCTTTTCCGAAGTTGATGTTTGATTGTTCGGCGTTTCCGACTTCACCAACCGTTGCACGGCAACGGACATCTACGTTACGAATTTCACCTGAAGGCATACGCAGTTGTGCATATGGACCTTCTTTAGCAACGAGCTGAACTCCAGCTCCTGCTGAACGAGCGATCTTTGCTCCGCCGCCAGGGCGAAGTTCGATGGCATGGATCATGGTTCCAACTGGGATATTACGAAGTGGCAAATTGTTGCCTGGCTTGATATCCGCTGCTGGGCCATTCTCAATCGCGTCGCCTTGGTTCAACTTTGCAGGTGCGATGATGTAACGCTTCTCGCCATCTGCATAGTGAAGGAGGGCAATACGAGCTGTGCGGTTTGGGTCGTACTCGATATGGGCAACCTTTGCGGGAATGCCATCTTTATCGTTACGAACAAAATCGATCAGACGATATGCACGCTTGTGTCCGCCGCCTTGGTGGCGAACAGTGATCTTGCCAGAAGCGTTACGGCCACCCTTAGAGTGAATTGGACGAACCAATGACTTCTCAGGGGTAGTGCGTGTGATCTCTTTGAAATCAGGAACGCTCGCGCCGCGCTGACCAGGTGTGGTCGGCTTAAGTTTACGTAGGGCCATTTTTTATATTCCTCTTCTTCTTCTAGTCCTGGTTCCCTTAGGAAACAGGTCCTCCGAAGATGTCGATACGGTCACCGGCAGCAACATGCACGATCGCACGCTTGGTGTCATTGCGCTTACCAAAACCTTTAGGGGTGCGCTTGCGCTTGCCCTGACGGTTCATCGTGTTAACGCTAATAACTTTTACATTGAAAACTTTTTCCACAGCGATCTTGATCTGTGTCTTATTAGCATCGGTAGCCACCAAGAAGGTGTACTTGTTCTCATCGAGCAGGCCATAAGCCTTTTCAGAGACAACCGGTGCTAGGAGTACGTCGCGATGGTCCTTCATGCGGACACCTCTACTTCTGATTCACGAGCAACTGCAGTAGCTGCCTTTGCTGGGCCGGCGATGAATTCGCGGATCGCGCTCTCAGAGAAGACAACATCATCGGAGACCAAGATGTCGTAAGCGTTGAGCTGATCGTTGACGATCAGGTGCAAGTTCTCGGCATTGCGTAGTGAACGCCATGCGACATCTTCGCTACGAGAGAGAACAACGAGAAGGTTCTTGCGATCTGAAAATTGGCGAACTGCTGAGATAGCGCCCTTGGTTGTTGGAGCATCAGTGATGCTTGAAACAACGTGGATGCGATCTTCGCGTTGACGATCGGAGAGCACGCCCTTGAGAGCAGCTGCGATCATCTTCTTTGGGGTGCGTTGATCGTACTTACGAGGTACTGGACCATGTGAGACACCACCGTGACGCTGCAGTGGAGCACGGACAGAACCCTGACGAGCACGGCCGGTTCCCTTCTGCTTGAAAG
>JBAXVT010000063.1:0-7095 GCA_037128715.1 Actinomycetes bacterium | reverse complement strand
GGAACGAAGATGGCATATAAACCGGTGATAAACCCAGTTTTGGCTACGGTGGTGAGCGTCAGCCCAAAGGTTTGAAAAATGTATCCCAAACCGAGCAATAGGCCAGCAGATACGCCTCGGAGCAAGAAACTAGGCGTTATGTGGCGAAAGGATTGTGGCCGGATGAGCGCCATGATGAGGGCGGCCACCAAAAATCGCCAAGCGAGAAATGAATTGACATCAATTCGACCGAGCGAATGCTTCATAATCGCAAAAGTGCTTCCCCACACCAGCGCAACTGTTAATAACAGTGCTGTAGGAATCGATTTATGTTCTTTGAAATTCACTTTCGCTTACTTCGCATTTTTTTCAAGAGCGCGATTTCGGCGCCATGCTCTGGCTCTTGGCCAGGGGTCTCCAGGATCAGCGGAGCGTTAGCAACGGCTGGGTGAGCGATCAACTCTTCAAATGCTTTCAGCCCAATCTCGCCATCGCCCAGATTCTGATGGCGATCTTTAAGAGCGCCACAAACATCCATCGAATCATTGGTGTGAATCAATTTGATGCGTTCGATTCCAACGAGTGAAACGAGCAGGTCGAGAGTTTCGGTCATCCCACCTTTTTTGGCGATGTCATGGCCGGCCGCGAAGACGTGGCAGGTATCGAGACAGACACCGACCTTGGGATGCCACTCCAGTGCTTCAAAATACATAAGTAGATCATCAAGTTTTTTAACAAGAGATTGTCCTTGACCTGCAGTTGGCTCCAAAAGCAGCCACGGGTCGGTCTCTTTCAAATTATTCAGTACTGGCATCATGCCCTCTTTGATCTGCTTCCAAGCAGTAGGCACATGCGTTACATCAACCGCCGATCCGGTATGGATCACAGTTCCCAGGGCGCCGATTTCGCGGGCTCTCTTTAAAGAGTATGCGGTAGAGGCAAGTGAGTTCTCATATGTTGCAACGGTCGGCGAACCAAGGTTGATCAGGAAAGGAGCATGAACGTAGGTATGAATATCTAACTCTGCAGCGCGATCGCGAAATGCGGTATCGGCAGCGGGATTGGCATCGGGCATTGCCCAACCACGCGGATTGGATGCAAAGACCTGGATCGCTTCTGCCTCGGTGGTGAGCGCATATTCAATGGAGCGCTTAGCCATTCCACCTGAGGTTGGGGTATGTGCCCCAATGCGCGGCATTGTTGCTGGGCTAGCTACTGGACTCATGGGGCGAGCCTACCCGAGCGTTATAACCACCGTAGAGCCACGTTTGACCTTGCTGCCCACCTTGGGAGAGACATTTGTGACGAATTTGCCGCTTCCAATCTTTCGAACGGTGACTTTTAGTTGCAGATTCTCCAGCGCGGTAGTGGCGGCGCTGCGCGAGAGGGAGTAAATATTTGGGATGTAAACCGTGGCAGAGCCCTGCGAGACAACGATGGAGACTGTCGACCCGGGCAATACGGGCGCAGATCCATCTGGGCTCTGGCTGATTACATTTCCAACCGCGACGGTATCGCTGTACGCAAAGGCTTGTTTTACAGATAACCCGGCAACCGTCAGTTCGCTCTGTGCCTGCCCGCTGGTGAGTCCTACATAGGATGAAATGGTTAGCGGAGCAGTCGAATCGGAACTGGTCGGAGTCGGAGTAGGTGAAGGTGTCGGGGTAGGGGTAGGAACCGGTTGAGCACCTTGGGAAAGGGTGAGCGAAACCGTGCCGCCTAGTTTGAGACGGGCCCCTCCACCAGGATCTGATGAGATAACTTTTCCAGCGGGAACGCTGGCATCGAACCGCTTCTCTCCAACTACAACCTGCATACCGATACTTGTAAGCGCACTTTTGGCATCTCTCTGGTTCATTCCAACAACAGAGGGAATGGAGATTCCGGTAGTTGACGCAACTAGCTTATAAAGGCCACCGCCAATAAGTACCAAGAGAATAAAGGCGAGAAAGAAGCGATTTCGTTTTACACGTTTAGAAGTTTTGCGACGTACCGCACCGCTGTTGCTCATCGTTGGTACCTCTGAATTTCTACCGGGGAGATTTCCGCTGGGGATGAATGTGGGTTTCGTTTCGTTTCTTTTAATCGAAATCGGTTGCGTGAAATTCTTAACCTTGCCAACGAGCGTGCTGCCAACTCGCACCTCTGGGCGATTGCTCTTCCGCTTTGGTCTTGGAGTTTCTAGCGGTAGGTCTAAATCTAGGCTGAGTTGTGAACGCTTTGGATCAAGTTCTATCTGAATATTTTGCAGCGCTTCCAATAATTCTGCGCCGTTGCGCTGACGTTGATCTGGATTCGGGGAGGTGGCCTTGAGAACGAGGGCATCGAGGGCTGGAGGAATTCCAGCGACTAAGGTGGATGGAGCAGGGACTCTCTCGTTGACATGCTTAAAGGCGATCTGAATCGGAGTATCGCCGTCAAAAGGTTTGCGGCCGGTCAGTAATTCGAAGAACATGATTCCGAGTGAGTAAATATCGCTACGCGAGTCGGAGATTCCGCGCTCCACTTGTTCGGGGGAGAGGTACGAAACGCTCCCCAGCACAACGCTGGAGTCAACGGTCATAGTGTTTCCCAGGAGACCACCGCGAGCAAGACCAAAATCGGCGATCTTGATTCTGCCATCCTTGGAAATCAAGATATTTTCTGGCTTAAGGTCACGGTGATTGATGCCGAGGCTATGCGCTTGAGCCAGCGCGCTAACTACGGGGACCATGTAATGGAGGAGTTCACGAGCCGTTAAGTTCCCGCGGTCTAGGAGAAGTTCGCGCAGGGTAAATCCATCAACATATTCCATGACGATGAAGATGGCCTGCGCCCCGCCTTCATTCCATCCTTGATCCTGAATCGAGACGATATTGGGGTGTGAAAGCGCCGCGATCGCCTTGGCTTCGCGGATAAATCTATTCACAAACTCTTCGTCGTTGGCCAAGTGCGGATGCATGATCTTGACGGCTACGAAGCGATCAAGGCGCAGGTCAGTGGCTTTATAGATGGAGGCCATTCCGCCGGAAGCTATAAGCGAGATGAGCTCATAGCGGTTATCGATTACTTCGCCGGAGAGATCTGACACGCTTAAATCTTAGAGGTTAATTGAGCCCATTCAGGTGGAAATCGGCGGCGTCCCGCGTGCCTTCTTCCATAAAGTGGATTCGCTGCGCTTCCAGGAAATCAACCATCTGGGCTTCTATCTGATTTCCATCCCGGGCCAGCACACGGCGCAAACCGACTATTGGCTCTAGGTCAATCCAAATCTTAGTTTCAACGAATCCACGGATTGCACTCTGCCCTGATCCAACCCCTTCGAGTATAAGCAACTCGCTGGGCTCGATAGTGAAGGAAGAGCCGGATTGATTATGTTCCCAATCAAATTGCGTCGTGGTAAATCGTTGCTGCGCGAGATGGGCCTGCACGATTAGTTCAAGTTTCGTAGTGAGCGCGGCGCCAAGGGGATCGTTCCATCCGTCATAAAGATCATCCATGTGAACAACATTTACTGAGAAGCGATCCTGGTATTCGTTGCTCATATGGTGTGCCAACGTCGTCTTACCGGCGCCCGCTACCCCGTCAATGGTGATGATCATGTGCGCGATCTACTTCGTCGCAGCGGCGGGGATATTGGCAACCCGCAACCAACGCTTCCATCCACCTATGGCTAAGAGAACGAAGATGAAGTACAAAATTGCCGTCAGATAAGAGCCGCCATGCCAGAATTGATAGGTATAAACACCATCGACAACAAGCCAAAGCGGCCATGCTTCATACCGCTCCAGGCACATCAAAATCTGAGCAATGCAGCTCCCAACAAAACCGAAGGCATCCGTGAGCGATGCGGCTGCACCGATATGCACGAGCACTGGATAGAGGGCGAACCAAGCTACGAAATATCCGGCGATCCAGTAGAGATTAGTTCGCAGGGAGAGTTTTGCTGGTTTCGCCCCTTTAGGACCCCAACCGAACCATCCCCATATTCCGCCCGCAACAAATACAAATTGGAGCAAGGCGCTGGCGTAATACTTCTGTTCAAAGAAGAGGCCTGCGTAAAGAAGACTGCTGATATTCCACCACGGCCAGGTAATGCGCGGACCAAAAATTCCGTAGGCGACGCCAACCACCGAAGTTATAAAAGCAAAGAACTCTAAGTAGGTGAGTTTGTAATCCCAAGCGGTGAGCATGGTTGTCATGAGTGCGTGATTTATTGAGTGCATCATTAACCCTCCACAGTTCGCATTACCGAACTGGTCATACGGTCGACCTGGAGATCAGGTCCTCTCAGCCACGCAAAGCGGCTCCCGTTGGTACAACTCTAGCGCGCTCGGAGCGCTTTGACGTAAGCAGGAATGGCGACTTTGAGCCTGCGCCAGGTTGAAGTTTTTGCCCGCTGGGTAAAGATCTCAAAGTTGATCTTCTCTACCTCATCGACGATCCCACAATAGAGTTCAGATGCAGCGTTGATGCAAGGTTGGCTTGATGGGTTCAAGAGCTTTATGCCAGCCGCGGCTTCTGCTTGAAGGCGGCGCACCCGTGCTATTTGAAAGGCGAGTGCTGCTTTAATTTCGGGCGTTAATTTCTTAGCGGCCAACATCTCTGGAGTAACACCTGCGGAATGCAACTCATCGAGCGGGAGATAAATTCGACCGCGCTCAAGATCTTCGCCGACATCGCGAATAAAGTTTGCCAGTTGGAAAGCAATTCCGAGCTTCTCTGCAGCCGCATTTGCAGCAGGATCGGTAGCCCCCAGAATGGGAACCATCTGTAAGCCAATAACCGCTGCGCTGCCGTAAACGTATTCCATCAAATCTTCATACGTTTGATACTCGGTAACGGATAGATCCATCGTCATGGAATGAAGGAAGGCTTCAAAGTGAGCGATGGGAATATCAAAGCGTCGCACAGTGTCGACAAGTGCGCGACCGACATGATCAGCGCTGGTTCCTCGACGAATGTCGGCCAGAACGCCGTCGCCCCAACTCTTTAGTAGCGCTGATTTTTGAGAGAGGGAGAGAGTGGAAGCGAGATCATCGACAATCTCATCGGCATAACGGGCAAATCCGTACAAGGCATGGACGTGGGGACGCTTAGCTTGAGGAAGTAAGAGAGTGGCGAGGTAATAGGTCTTGCCATGCAAAGAGTTAAGTCGCTTGCACTCTGTGTACGATGCACGGAGTTCTGGATCAAGAATCCCAGCAGCGGTTAGCTCATCCACTTTATTTGATCGCTCCCACGATCCGTTCAGCAGCTAGCCGACCGGAGATCAATACCATCGGTACCCCAACACCTGGTTGAGTACCCGATCCAGCGAAGACCACGTTTTCAAAGCCTTGCGCCAGGTTGCGCGGCCTAAAGGGACCGGTCTGGAAAAAGGTATGTGCGCTAGCAAAGGGGGCTCCGCGCTCCATTCCGCGCTCTTGCCAATCTAGAGGCGTTGTCAGTTCTTCAACTTCAATCGAATCAGCGAAGCCTTCATATCCTCTGGCTTCCATAATGCGCAGCATCTCATCGCGGTAGCGCGGACCTTCGGTTCGCCAATCGATCTTGGCATCAAGATTTGGAGTAGGAAAGAGGATGTAATACGACGAGTGATCTTTGGGAGCCAAAGATGGGTCATCGTAAGTCGGAATAGTGACCAGCAGGCTGGGATCGGTCATCAGCGTCTGCTTATTGATCAACTCGTCAAAGACTTGCTCCCACGATTCACCGAAGTGAATGTTGTGGTGGGTGAGGTGATCGTATTTCTTCTTTGTTCCTACCAGGAGGGTGACGCATGACGGGGAGTACTTAAGGCTTTTGACCCTACGTGGGGTGGAGCCCAGCAAATCGCGGTAGGCAACAGGTAGATCTGGATTCAAGATCAGCGCATCGCACTCAATCCGTTCGCCGGTAGCGGTGATTACTGCAGTCGCGCGATTATTACTTTTTTCGACGGTCGTTACAGTGGTGTCGTACATGAAAGTGACGCCATGCTTCTGCGCCGCTCCCGCTAACGCGCGGGGAACTGCGTGCATTCCGCCTTTAGGGAAGAAGACACCGTTGACCGAATCCATATAGGCGATAACGGCGTAGATCGCGAGGGCTTGTTGCGGGCTGACGCCGGCATACATCGCCTGGAACGAGTAAACCTTCTGTGTTCTCGGATCTTTAAGAAACTGGTTTACCTTGGGAGCCAAACGGCGGAATCCGCCGAGTGCTACCAAGCGTGCGAGGTTGGGAGTCACCAAGTTGAGGGGCGAATCGATATTACGATCGATGAAATCGTTCATCTCGTATTTGTAGAGTTTGGTTACGAAGTCAACATAGCGTCCATAACCTGCTGCTTCCTCAGCGCTGATCTTGGTCGCAATTTCATCTTGCATTCTGCGGGTATCGGCGTGCACATCGAGGTGGGTTCCATCATGATAGAACGCGCGGTAGAGCGGGTCGACGGGGACGAGTTCAAGCCAATCTTTAATATCTTCGCCCACGCAGGCGAGTGCATCTTCGATCAGAGATGGCATCGTGAGAACAGATGGACCGGTATCAAATGAGTAACCATCGCGTTGTAGCAATCCATTGCGGCCCCCGGGAACCGACTCGCGCTCGATCACGGTAACTTTGCGACCGGCACCAGCAAGTCGGAGCGCAGCGCTCAAACCACCGAGGCCTGCGCCCACGATGACTACATGATCGCTCTTGCCTTTTACTTGACGCACCTAGAACCCCTTAAATTTACGAGCTGCGTTGTGTAGCAGCGATAGCCATCTCATTTAAATAGGTGACGGCTTGTGGGGTAATTCCACCATGAGTGAGCGCGTCATGCGCTTTGAAAGTCATGACTTCGATCATAGTTTCGAGTTCGGCGAGTGCTCCGGTATCGACAATGATCTGGCGCAGCGAATCGATCTTCGCCGTATCCAAATCTTTTCGACCAAAGTGCTCTAGGAATTCTGCGCGCTGGGCGGCAGTCGACTTGGAGAGAGTCGTAGCCACTAAAACAGTGCGCTTTCCTTCGCGCAGATCATCGCCGGCAGGCTTGCCAGTCTTCTCAGAATCCCCAAATACTCCAATTACATCATCGCGCAGTTGGAAAGCTTCGCCCAGCGGCAAGCCATAATTCGAGTAGATATCAACTACGTGTGGCGT
>JBAXVT010000062.1:0-7214 GCA_037128715.1 Actinomycetes bacterium | reverse complement strand
CTTAAGGTGGCATAACGATGACAACTTTTGCCGAACCAACCACACCTGCAAGCACCTATGGTGCGATTGAACCGAAGTCGAAGTCCAAGGGTCGTCTCTTTGTAAAGTGGATCACCTCAACAGATCACAAGACAATCGGTTATTTGTACTTGAGTACCGCTTTTATTTGGTTCATCATCGCGGGAATTTTGGCCCTGGTCCTTCGTGCTGAGTTGGCTCGCCCCGGTCTGCAATTCTTGAGCACCGAGCAGTACAACCAAGTTTTCACCATGCATGGCACGGTTATGTTGTTGATGTTCGCCACTCCGCTCTTTGTTGGATTTGCGAATGTGATTATGCCGTTGCAAATTGGTGCGGCCGATGTAGCTTTCCCACGCCTCAATATGCTTTCCTACTGGCTCTATCTATTCGGTGGTCTGATGGCATTCGGTGGCTTCTTAAGTCCGGGGGGAGCAGCCTCATTCGGTTGGACCGCCTACGCACCTCTTGCAAATAGCCAGTACTCACCTGGTATTGGCGGAGATCTTTGGGTAATTGGATTAGCACTTACTGGTCTTGGAACCATTATGGGTGGCGTTAACTTCATTACAACGATCTTCACCATGCGTGCACCTGGAATGACCATGTTCCGCATGTCGATCTTTACCTGGAATATTCTGCTCACATCAATCTTGGTGCTTCTCGCATTCCCACCGCTAGCCGCAGCTTTCCTAGGTTTGGAAAGTGATCGCCTCTTTGGTTCACATATCTTTGATTCGGCCAATGGCGGAGCGATGCTGTGGCAGCATTTGTTCTGGTTCTTTGGCCATCCTGAGGTTTATATTCTCGCGCTGCCATTCTTCGGAATCGCTTCGGAGATCTTGCCGGTCTTTAGCCGCAAGCCAATCTTTGGCTACAAGGGTTTGATCGCGGCAACTATCGGTATCGCGGCCCTCTCTGTTTCAGTTTGGGCGCACCACTTGTATGCGACGGGACAAGTGCTCCTTCCCTTCTTCTCCTTTATGACTTTCTTGATTGGTGTCCCAACTGGAGTTAAATTCTTTAACTGGATTGGAACGATGTGGGGCGGTTCGCTCACATTCGAAACACCAATGCTATTTATTCTTGGATTCCTTGTGACATTCTTATTTGGTGGAATAACCGGAATCATCTTGGCAAGCCCACCAATGGATTTCGCAGTGTCGGCTTCTTACTTTGTGGTCGCGCACTTCCATTACGTTCTCTTTGGAACCGTGGTCTTTGCCATGTTTGGTGGATTCTATTTCTGGTGGCCGAAGATGACTGGGCATATGCTCAACGAGCGCCTCGGAAAGATTCATTTCTGGACCTTGTTCTTCGGTTTCCACCTAACATTTCTTGTGCAGCACTGGCTGGGAATTAAGGGAATGCCGCGTCGTTACGCCGATTACTTAGCTACCGATGGCTTCACGACCTTGAACACGGTCTCTACTATCGGTTCATTCTTGCTCGCGCTGTCGATGTTGCCATTCATGATCAACGTCTGGATTAGTCGCAAATCTCCTAAGGTGACCGTCGATGATCCTTGGGGTTACGGAGCGTCCTTGGAGTGGGCGACTTCTTGTCCGCCTCCACGTCACAACTTCACTTCTATCCCACGGATTAGATCCGAGCGTCCCGCTTTCGATCTACATTATCCGCATATGGCACACACGGATGGCGGTCACTAAATGAAGGCTGGATACAAGCTCTTTGGTTTTCTTGCGGTTTTCTACGCCATAGTTGATGTCATCTACTGGCAGGTGGGGGGAGAGCCTCTAGGCATTACCGCCATTGGATTGAGCGGCGCACTAGCTCTGACTATCGGTTTCTATTTCTGGACCAACGACAAGCGGATGGGTCAGTTGCCCTCTGATAATGACGATGGCGAAATAGCTGATCTAGCCGGTGAACTCGGCTTCTTCTCGCCACATTCTTGGTGGCCATTGCCACTAGCGCTCTCGGCGTGTGCCATGGGGCTGGGACTCGTGATCGGTTGGTGGTTGACCGTGATTGCGGTTGGATCATTGATCGTGAGCATTATTGGCTTTACTACGGAATACGAAAAGCCTGAACTTACTTCGCACCACTAAGTTCTAACTCGGTACTATCGCTACTCTTCAATGCAGAAGCCATGATTCCCAGGTATGCCATGGGCGCAACGGCTACCGCGGCCAGAATAGTTACGACGATTACATTTGCCATCTCTGCCCCCTCACCGTGAACCGAAGTATTCGATTCTCTTCAATGGGGTAAGAGTTGCGGATTTACCTGTGGCGAATCTGTCACGCGACTCGGTTTTCTCTGCGTGTTTACTGAGTCAATTCTGAGAGCGCTAGTAACGCCGGACCATCTACGCGCATCACGGTCCATTCATCCATAAGAGTCGCTCCCAGTCCCTGGTAGAACTCGACGGCATCTTTGTTCCAATCCAGGACCCACCATTGCAATCTATGGTAGCCACGCTCGACGCAGATGGCCGCTAAATGGCGCAGTAGCGCCTTTCCGTAGCCCCTACCACGGGCTTCTGGGCGGATAAAGAGGTCTTCCAGGTAGATGCCATGGGTGCCAGTCCAGGTGGAGTAGTTGAGGAACCAGATCGCAAAGCCCTGAACAACTCCCGCCTCATCCTCCACCAGGTCGCAGAACACAGACGGGTGGGCAGCAAAGAAGGCCCCGTCGATATGAGCAAGCGATGCCTGCGCGTTCTCGGGAGCCTTCTCAAATAGAGCTAGTTCATGAATCAACTCCTGAATCAGAGGCGCTTCATGAGGAAGAGCTGCACGTATCAACATACGTAGTTAGTGGTGACCTTCTCCAAGTTCCTTTAGATCGGTCAGGGTTGGTGCGGGAATCTGGGTGGCATGCGCCCGGTTCATCCGTGCACGCAACTTGCCCTTGAGACCCACCAATGCAGATGCTGGAAGAGGTGCTGGCAGCGCCTCTGGACGTTGATGTTGCGTGAGCGTCCACTTCTTAGCATCTGAAAGTGGCTCGTGAACTTCAGTCATTTCGCCATTAGGCATCATTACCAAGCGACCGGTCTCGCGGCCGTGAAGGACAAGGTCGCGATCACTGCGTTGTAACGAGAGGCATACGCGTTTTGTAATAACGAATGCGATCGGAGGAATTACGAAGAGACCAATTCTGGTGAACCACATAATTCCATTAATGGTGAGATGGAAATGCGTAGCGATGATGTCGTTTCCACCGTTGATGATGGTAATCAAGATAAAGACGATCGATGTAACACCTAGTGCGGTGCGGTTCGGTGCATTGCGTGGACGATCCAAAAGGTGATGCTCGCGCTTGTCGCCCGTAAACCACGATTCGATAAATGGATAAAGAGCCATTCCCGTAAAGAGAATGCCGGGAAGGATCAAACCAGGAATCAAAATGTTCCACGAAATGGTGTGCCCAAAGGCATGAGTTTCAATTGGGGGAGCAGCGCGAACTAAACCATCGAGCCAACCCATGTACCAGTCCGGTTGTGAACCAGCCGAAATCTGACCAGGTGTGTACGGTCCAACGAGCCAGATCGGGTTGATCGAAGCAACTGCACCTAAGAATGCGGTTACGCCAAAGACGACGAAGAAGAATCCGCCAGCTTTTGCCATGTAAACAGGCAGCAACGGATATCCAACTACGTTCTTCTCGGTGCGACCTGGGCCGGGATATTGCGTGTGCTTCTGATACCAGACCAACATTAAGTGGATGGTGATCAGAGCCAAGAAGAGGCCAGGCAAGAGAAGTACATGGACGATGAAAATACGCGGGATAAATGCAGTTCCCGGGAATGCTCCGCCAAAGGCGAAGAAGGAGAGATATGAACCTACGACTGGAATCGCTTGCAGGATAGCTTCTGCGATGCGAATACCAGTTCCAGAGAGCAGATCGTCAGGAAGTGAGTAGCCCAAGAACCCTTCGACAATTCCGAAAGTGAGAAGACCTACGCCGATGAGCCAGTTGAACTCACGAGGTTTGCGGAAAGCTCCAGTGAAGAAGACGCGGAATAAGTGAGCAACAATGGCAGACATAAAAATGAGCGCCGACCAGTGGTGAATCTGTCGCATCAATAGACCGCCGCGCACATCAAACGAGAGGCGCAAGGTCGAGTCGTATGCGGCTGACATGTGCAGTCCGTTGAGTGGCGTGTATGAACCGTTATAAATTACTTCGCGCTGGGAAGGATCAAACCAGAAGGTCAGAAAAGTGCCCGTAAGCAGCAAGATGATGAAAGAGTAAAGGGCAACCTCACCCAGCATGAATGACCAGTGATCAGGGAAGACCTTGGTGAGACTCTTCTTCAGCCATTTGGCAGCCCCGGTACGTTCATCGACGTAGTTTGCGGCCGCTCCTGCAGCTTTTTGAGTCGGCTTCATTATTTATCACCCATGTTAGTTAGTAGTGAGTTATCCATTAGATGAGTTCCGCTCCCAGAAGCTTGGACCGATTGGAACGGTAAATGATTGCAGCGCGACGAGATATCCATCTGCGTCAACGGTGATTGCCAACTGCGGAAGCGGGCGAGCGGCAGGGCCGAAGATGACCTTCGCTCCGCGCGTGACGTCGAATGTCGATTGGTGGCAAGGACAGAGCAAGTGATGAGTTTGCTGTTCGTAGAGAGCAACTGCGCAACCCATGTGGGTACAGATCTTGGAGAAGGCGATGATGCCTTCATGTGTCCAGGAGAGACGTTGCGCATCGAGGTTGAAGTCTTCAGGACGCAGACGGATTAAGAGAACGGCGTCTTTGCCGGTGTTCTCAAGGGTCCGCTCCGTTCCCGCTGGAAGTTCCGGAAGAACCTGGGCTACAGCACCAACTTCTAAATCAGAGGCTTTAATGGGTGTACCGGCTGGGTCAAGGAGAAGTCTGGTTCCAGCGGTCCAGCTAGTCGTGGTGAAGAATTTCTTGGGAAGTGGGCCGGTATCGCGTAGCAATACCAGCGGAGAGAGACCAACGAGTCCGAGTGAAACTCCCAGGGAACGTTTGATCAAACTACGACGGCCGAGACCGGCAGAAGCACCACGCTCTTTAAAGGTAGCGACGAGTTCTTCACGATCAACCTCTTCGGAGCGAAACTCATGACGCTCGGCGATCTCTTCTTGATCTGGCATTAACTTCTTAGCCCATTGAATTGCACCGAGACCGATGAAGAGAGTCGACGCTGTTAATCCAAGACCCAAGAGAATTTGCTGCAAGTTAGTGCTACCCATAACAGGCAAGTAAACATATTTATCGCTCTTCACATAAATGTATGCAGCGATAGTAAGTACTGTTCCAAGTGCAGACAGAAGAAAGAGGATCGCTACCTGACGCTCGGCCCGCTTAGCCGCGAGTGGATCAGAATCTGCGTTGCGATGTACGTGGGCGGGAAGACCGGGATCTTCGAAACGTTCAATCTGATTGCTCATGTTATTTCGCCTTCATTGCGAGCCATACCGCTGCGCCGATTAAGAGGCCGAGTCCGAGGACCCAACCAAGTAGACCTTCAGTCACTGGGCCCACCCGTCCGAGTGATGCTCCACCTTGATTCTGTTCATGTTCTGCCGCCTGCAACCACTTAATGATTGAAAGCTTTTCCTGTGGAGTAATCGTTGCGTCAGTGAACTTAGGCATCGACTGTGGCCCGGTGATCATGGCCTCGTAAATAATCTTTGGAGTAGCGGCCATCAGAGATGGAGCGTACTTACCGTTAGTAAGTGCTCCGCCTTGACCGGCGAAGTTGTGGCACATAGCGCAGTTAGTTCTGAACAGCTGGCCGCCTAGTGCGGCATTTCCATCACGTTCGTAGGTCAGAGATTCATTCGTTACCGAGCTGGGGCCGGGAGCTAAGGAAGCAACGTAGGCTGCTAGAGCGGCCGTTTCTTGTGGGTTATAAAGAGGTGCCTTCTGCATAGCCTGTTGGCTCATATCTGCCATTGGCATGCGACCAGTTCCCACTTGGAAGTCCACCGAGGCGGAACCAACACCAATGAGAGAAGGCGCGATTGCTCCACCTTCTGCGTGTAATCCGTGACAGGAGGAACATCCACGGAGGAAGAGCTCTTTTCCTTGCGAGACCAAAGTGGAGGTACCGGTTGTGATTGAGGTTTGCGCACTAGGAAGTGCAGACGCAACTCCAAAGGCGGTACCGATTGTGAATAACGCAGCGACGACCAAGATCGGTCCGGCAATGCGATTGCGACGGAAGCTAGAGATTCGTTTCACAGATAGCTCCTATTTAATCAAGTAGATCGTAGAGAAGAGGGCGATCCAAACAATGTCGACGAAGTGCCAGTAGTAAGACACGACAATTGCTGTAGTCGCTTGGGAATGACCGAACTTGCGAGCTTTGGCTACGCGAATCAAAACAATGAGGAATGCAAGGAGCCCACCAGTTACGTGGAGACCGTGGAAGCCCGTTGTTATATAGAAAACCGAACCGTACGCGCGAGATGAAAGTGAAAGACCATCGCGTACCAGATTGGCATACTCATAAACTTGTCCTGCTACGAAGAAGGTGCCCATCAAGAAGGTGAGTGCGAACCATTCGCGCATTCCCCACTTGGAAAATTTGTACAGCGGACCAGTGCGACGATTCTGGAAACGCTCTGCAGCGAATACACCGAACTGACACGTAACCGACGAGAGTACAAGGACTGTCGTGTTAACCGCGGCGAACTTCACATTGAGCATCCCGGTTGATTCAAGCCAAATCTTTGGCCCTTGAACGGCGCGCGTTGTGAAGTACATGGCGAAAAGTGCTGCGAAGAACATTAACTCCGAGGAGAGCCAGACGATGGTGCCGACGGCGACCAGGTTAGGGCGGTTGTTCTTGGCCGGGGCTTCTAGTGTGGTCACGGGCGCATTATTCCCGATTTACCCCGATTTTAAGTAATGGGCGTGAGATTGGGGCGAAGAATCGTGGGTGAGTCTTATCACCCGAAAGATAGGATTTGGAGCATGGAACAGAGCGAGATTTCTTGGGGGCAGATCGTTGCCCAATTAGCCGATCACGAAGATATAGCGGCGAGCCAGGCCAGTTGGGCGATGGGCGAGATCTTGGGCGATCGGGCTGATAAAGAGACGATTAAATCCTTCCTCTTGGGTATTCAAGCAAAGGGAGAGACCGCAGCCGAGGTTGAGGCTTTCATTGAGGTTATGTACCAGCACTGTGCGCCGATATCCATCTCTGGAAGGGCTGTTGACCCAGTTGGAACCGGCGGCGATGGGGC
>JBAXVT010000061.1:0-7228 GCA_037128715.1 Actinomycetes bacterium | reverse complement strand
GCGCTTAACTCCGCAGCGTGAATTGGTCTTACAGGCTGTGCGCGATCTGGGGCATGCAACTCCCGAAGAGGTAGCCAACAAGATTCATATCACCCACCCCGGCATCAACCTGTCGACGGTGTATCGCAACCTGGAAACTCTGGAGAATGTTGGTCTCGTTCAACACACTCATCTGGGCCATGGTGGAGCGACCTATCATGCAGCCGAAGAGCTAACCCATCTGCATCTCGTTTGCGGAATCTGTGGAGTTGTTGGCGATGCGCCAATTGAGACCGCGGCTAACTTTGTACAACAACTATCTGATGATTACGGCTTCAAAACTGATGTCACACACTTTGCAATTTATGGCACCTGCGCCGCTTGCGCCGCTCTAACAAATTAATCTATGAGCGCAGTTCTCGTTGAGTCAGGTTTAGATGAAGGCGCCATCTGGCATTTCGGCGAACCCAATCAAGAACAACGCGCGCTTGCTGTAGGAAATGCCTGGGCCGACCTTTCGCATCGCGCCGTCATAAGTATCTCTGGCAAAGATCGCACAACGTGGATCAATGACATGATGACGCAAGAACTTCTCACCTTACCTACTGGCGAATGGACCGAGACACTTCTCTTGGATGCGCAAGGTCATATCGAACAACAGCTCTTTATGGTCGATGATGGTGAAACAATGTGGATGCATACTGAAGCGGCTAAGGCAGCAGAGTTAGTTACATATTTGAACAAGATGAAATTTATGCTCGATGTAGATGTGCAAGATCGCACTTCAGAATTTGCCGTACTGCGCGCACCGGGGGCGGCAGATAAGTTTGGCGGACCTTACGCGCTTGTCCCTCGCGCAGAATTGTCGGCACTCACTTCGGCGTACCAGAGTGCAGGACACATCCAAGTTGGCATGTGGGCGCTGGAAGCTGAACGAATCGCTGCGGGGCGGGCCCGCATCTTGCTGGAGAGCGATCACAAGTCGATACCCAATGAGTTAGGTTTCTTGCACACTGCTGTTCATATGAACAAGGGTTGCTACCGCGGGCAAGAGACGGTGGCCAAGGTCTTCAATTTGGGCCATCCGCCACGTCGGCTGGTCTTGCTTCACCTAGATGGCACCATGATCCATATGCCTGAACATGGCGCAAAGGTGACACTTGATGGCAAAGAGGTCGGTTTCATCGGCTCTATGGCGCGTCACTTTGAGTTGGGGCCCATTGCTCTTGCGGTTATCAAGCGCACCGTTCCCGTTGGTGCCACCCTTGATATCGCTGGGGTGGCCGCCACCCAGGAAGTACTTGTAGCAGCCGAATAGGATTGTGACTATGAGCCTAGATCCAAAGAACCCCTTTGCCGCAGTCAGCACCCTCGAATATGAGATGCCCCCTTTCGCATTAATCAAAGATGAGCACTATCTACCGGCCTTTTATGGCGGCATGGAAGAGCAACTTGCAGAAGTCGATGCGATCATCGCGCAGCCTGATGTTACCTTTGAAAATACCATCGTCGCGCTCGAAAAGAGCGGGCGTACCCTCCTTCGCGTAGCGCTGGTCTTCTTCAATAAATCTTCGAGTGATACCTCAGATCTACTCGATTCTATCGAAGCCGAGATCGCCCCTAAGTTGGCGGCGCATTCAGATGCAATTAAGTTAAATCCGCAACTCTGGTCGCGCATCGAGAAGATTTACAATGAACGAACAACCCTGAGTTTGGATTCAGAGGATTTAAGATTAGTTGAGTTGTACTACAAAGATTTTCACTTTGCTGGAGCACACTTAACCCCAGCACAACGCGAAGAGCTGAAGATCCTCAACGAAGAACTTTCCAAATTGGAAGCAGAGTTTTCCCGCAAACTCTTGGCTGACACCAATGATTCCGCAATCATTGTAGATTCAGTGGAAGAGTTGGCTGGTCTAACCGATAACGAGATAACTGCTGCACAATTGGCCGCCCACGAACGCGGTCACGAAGGCAAATGGTTGATCAAGGCGGTTAACTTCAGTGGCAATCCCACATTAGCGACCCTCACCAACCGTGGATTGCGCGAACGGATCATGCAGGCCTCTTTGGCACGCGCCAATCGTGAGAATGAGAATGACACGAAATCCGTACTGGTTGCTATGACCAAGTTGCGGGCGCGTCGTGCCACCCTCTTTGGAGTGAAGAGTCATGCCGAATACATCACCAGCGAAAACACCGCGAAATCTCCCGAGAACATTCACACCATGCTCCGCAAGATCGCTAAATCTGCAGTGACCAACGCCAAGGCCGAGGGAGTGGTGCTCCAAGAGGCAATAAACGCGGCGGGCGAGGCTTTCAGCCTGGAAAGCTGGGATTGGGATTTGTACTCCGAGTTAGTGCGTGCCGAGAAGTATCAAGTAGATACCGCAGCGCTGAAGCCTTACTTCGAATTGGAAAAGACCTTGTGGGATGGCGTTTTCTTTGCCGCGACCAAACTCTTTGGGATTACCTTTAAAGAACGCCCCGATATTGTCACGTATCACCCAGAGGCCCGGGCCTTTGAGGTTAATAATGAGGATGGAACCAAACTCGGCCTCTTTATCGGCGACTTCTACACCCGTGACTCTAAGCGCGGCGGCGCGTGGATGAACAACTTGGTTGATCAAAATTTTCTCTTTGGACAACTCCCGGTAGTAGTCAACAATCTCAACATAGTTAAGTCACCAGCGGGAGAGCCGACGCTTTTAACATTTGATCACCTCACCACCTTGTTCCACGAATTTGGTCACGCGCTACACGGTCTCTTTTCGCAAGTTAAATATCCGCGCGTTTCGGGGACCAATGTGGAGCGCGACTTCGTCGAATTTCCCTCTCAGGTAAATGAGATGTGGATCTTCTGGCCCGAGGTTGTCAATAACTTTGCAGTGCATTATCAAACCGGAGAGAAGTTGTCGCAGACCACCATCGACAATATTGAAAATTCGTCTACCTTTAACCAAGGGTATGAAACCGCGTCATATCTGCAGGCCGCCATCCTGGATTTGGCGCTCCATCAGATTCCAGATGGATACGAGATCGATGATGTGGTTGCCTTTGAAGCGAAAGCGATTGCGGATTACGGCCTGGACTATGCACCCGTACCTACGCGTTATCGCTCCACCTACTTCTCGCATATCTTTGCCGGTGGCTATTCCTCAGGTTACTACGGTTACATCTGGTCGGAAATTTTGGATGCGGATACCGTGGATTGGTTTAAAGAGAATGGCGGCTTGACCCGTGCCAATGGCGATCACTTTAGGCGTGAATTGTTGGGTCGCGGTGGTTCAGTAGATTCGATGCAGATGTATCGCAATTTCCGCGGCCGCGATGCCGAAATCGATCCGCTGCTTAAGCGCCGAGGATTGAACTGAATATATCTATCCCTATAAGCCCGCTCTTTATTGCTCTCCTGGCGGGCTTACTTTTCGCTAACTTTCCCCGCTTTACCCTCTGGGCGAAGCCAGTATTGGATTTTGCTGCAAAGCGCTTGCTGCGCATTGGGGTAGCGCTGCTGGGTTTCCAAATTACCTTCCACAAGTATGCCGATATTGGCCTTAAGGGCTTCGTAGCGATCTTGGCCGTTGTTATTCTCACTTTCTATACCGTTCGAAAGTCTGCTCGATACTTTGGATTGTCTCCCGATCTAGCCCTGTTGATAGCTGGAGGATTTTCAATTTGTGGAGCATCCGCGGTAACAGCTATCGGTGCTTCCAAGAAGAGTCGTAGCGAAGATATTTCCTACGCCGTTGGAATAGTCACTTTATGCGGAACGTTGTCGATATTCGCCATTCCACCAGTTGCAAAGGCTTTACATCTCACTCATCGCATTACCGGCGCCTGGATCGGCGCTGCCGTGCATGACATCGGTCAGGTGGTCGCCACCGCTTCAGTTGTGGGAGGCACGACGCTTTCTTACGCAGTCATCTCCAAACTCGCCCGCGTGGTTCTGCTCGCCCCTCTCTTGGTTTTAATAAATTTAAAGCAGGGTGATGATTCGACACCACGCTCAAAGTTTTCGATCACCACCTGGTTGCCGCCATTTATTCTGGCCTTCATCGCTATCGCAATCTTCAATAATCAAGCGCATCTATCAGCCGGAACGACAAATCTCTTGATCAATATTTCTAAGGCGCTCTTATCTGCGGGTCTCTTTGCGATGGCCACAAATGTGAAGTGGCGACAGATTCGCGCGATTGGTTCTAAGCCACTCCTCTTTGGTTTATCGGCCTGGCTGATCTGTGGCGCATTTTCGCTCCTGATAATTCGAGTGATTTAATAAACTAGCGCCTGCACACCTTCAGCCATGATCTCTTCTACAAATGATGTCGAACCTTTGATTGATATTCCTGGCAGCAGGTCATTTTCGGTAATGCCGCGCCGCACTGCACACTGGGTGCATAGGGTGATCTTTCCGCCAGCAAGAATTGCATCGCGCAGTTGATCGAGTGCGGCAGAATGCGGAAGAGTGAAATCTTCGCAGCGTCCGGGAAGTGCAAAATATGATGCTTCGCTGGTAAGCCAGAGGGAAACTTCAAAACCGCTCGCCAAAGCGGTTGCGGCTACCGTAAATGCTTGGGCGGCGCGCTCTGGATCATTCGTGCCACTCATAGCTTTAACGACCAACTTCTTCATAATTCAATCGTAACGGTTACGATTATCGCGTGGTGACTGTCAGCTCTGTAGCGTTAATTGCCGGCTCAGTCGCCTTTGGAGTATTCCTTATTATCTTTGGAGTTCGCGGCGCAATACGGCTTTGGCGCCAGGAAAGGGCAGAGTAAATGGTTTTCACAATCCCCGAAGGGCTACACGAGGATCTATATCCTCTGGCTTGGATGATTGGCACCTGGCGCGGAAAAGGCCATGGTGAATACCCTGGCATTCCATCTTTTCAATACGCGCAAGAGGTGACCTTCAATCACGACGGTCGCGACTTTCTTAATTACTACTCGCGCACCTGGTTGATCGATGATGATGCAAATATCATTGAGCCCTTTGAAAACGAAGTGGGATTTTGGCATCCCAAGCCAAAGAAAGTTTTAGAAGTTGTCCTTTCATACAACACTGGACGGGGCGAGGGCTGGGTCGGACTTTATGATGGTCCGAAGATTCAGTTAGCGCTAGACCGCGGTTACGTTTCACCTTCTGGAAAATCCGTTGAATCTGCCTCGCGCCTATATGGATTGGTTGACGGACAGCTCTTCTTCGCCCACGATGTCGAAATGAATGGCCATGAACTGCAGTCCTATATGTGGTCAACACTCGAACGACAAGCGGAATAGCCGGTGAGTAATTTCACCGGTGCACTACTAGCGGAGTTGGTTCGAGCAGGCATTGTTGAATCAGTTCACAACGGGCACCTGGCGCTTATAAATAGCGATGGATCTGTACGCGCTGCTATCGGAGATATTGATGCGACGATGTATCCGCGTTCCTCGATCAAATCTTTTCAAGCCGCCGCCATGGTTCGCCACGGCTTAAAGTTAAATCCCCAGCAGTTGGCAATTGTCTGTGCCAGCCATTCTGGTGCACCAGAGCACTTTGCAGTTGTCGAATCAATTTTGCAGAGCGCCGGACTTTCCGTGATGGATCTTCGCAATACTCCAGATGTTCCACTTGGTCGCGTAGAGCGCCAAATTTGGGGATCCAATCCACCATCGCAAATTGCTCAGGGCTGCAGCGGAAAACACGCTGGGATGCTGGCCACCTGTGTAATTAACGGTTGGGAGACCGATAGTTATTTAGACCCCCAACATCCATTACAGATTGCGATACGACAAGAGATTCAATCTCTCATCGGTGCCTCAGTTATATCAACGACGATCGATGGTTGCGGCGCTCCGCTCTTTGCAATCACGACAAAGAATTTTGCCCAGGGCGCACAGAAGATGCGCATTAGTAGCGATCCGGTCTATCAAGAGGTAATTGCTGCTTGCTTGGCTCATCCAGAGATGGTTGCTGGAATCGGTCGCCTAACTACGACCTTGATGAAGAGCGTTCCCGGTTTGTTTATCAAGGATGGAGCAGAGGCGGTAGAACTCCTCTCGCTCCCCGATGGTCGCGCCTGCGTCTTTAAAGTCAGCGATGGATCGGATCGAGCCTTCCCTACGATTCTCAAAGCAGTGCTCACCGCGTGGGATATCGATGTCACGGTAGATCCAGTGCTAGTCCGAGGGGGATCCCAAATCACGGGAGAAATTCGAGTATCGCACTCTCTCACCCAGTTATAGACTTTTAACATGAGAGGCCGCATCGCAACCCTAATGATGCACACCTCTCCTCTTGATCAAGCGGGCATCGGAGATGCTGGCGGCATGAATATTTATGTCGTAGAGAGTGCACTCAAGATGGCGGCTGCCGGAGTAGATGTTGATATTTATACGCGAGCCACCGATCCCTATCTTCCTAAGATTGTTGAGATCGCTCCTGGTGTAACAGTTCGCCATATCGAAGCCGGCCCGTTTAAAGGTTTAACGAAAGAGGAACTGCCTACACAGATGGGCGCTCTCACCCACGGTGTTATGGAAGTCTTCAATTCGCTTCCCAAGAATTATTACAAGATTTTGCACTCGCATTATTGGATCAGCGGACAACTCGGATGGATGTTATCTGAGCGCACTTCTATCCCGCTTGTGCACACGATGCACACCATGGCGCGCGTCAAGAATTTACATATGGCCGATCAAGAGAGTCCAGAACCAGAAATCCGTGCGATCGGTGAAGAGCAGATTGTTAAGAACGCTGCTGCGCTAATCGCTAATACTGATTCCGAAGCCGCGAGTTTGGTCTCTCTCTACGGAGCCTGCCCCGACACGGTATTTGTTGTTGCCCCAGGTGTGGATCTAAAGCGCTTTACCGTCGGTGCAGGTAAAGCGGCTGCCCGCATTAAATTAGATATTGCCCCCGACGCACAGATGATTACCTTTGTCGGTCGGGTTCAACCGCATAAGGGTCCAGAGGTATTGGTGCGTGCGGTTGCCGAGATGCTTACTCATAGCCCGCATATGCGCGCAAAATTGGCCCTCGTCATTATCGGCGGGGCATCTGGCGCTGGTTCTGCCGAACCGGAGCGCTTAAAAGAGCTTGCAAAATTCTTGGGCGTCGATGATGTCATTCACTTTATGCCACCAATCGCTCGCGAAGATCTTCCCGATTGGTATCGCGCTTCAGATCTAGTCTGCGTTCCAAGTTACTCAGAGAGTTTTGGACTGGTTGCTCTAGAAGCTCAGGCTTGTGGAACACCGGTCGT
>JBAXVT010000060.1:0-7289 GCA_037128715.1 Actinomycetes bacterium | reverse complement strand
ATTTCACGTCGACTAACCCGTAACGATTCTTCCAACCCTTAATTAGGAGTAGATGTGATGACCCGACAGGCCCGCCCCGAACTTCCACTAGATGGCATTCTCGTTCTCGACTTCTCGCAATTTTTAGCGGGACCAGTTGCGGCGATGCGGTTAGCCGATCTGGGGGCGCGCGTGATCAAAATTGAGCGTCCCGGCACTGGAGATATCGGTCGGACTTTGGCCTTTGCGGGGCTCGAAAGTGATGGAGATACGCTCTCTTTTCACATTATGAACCGCAATAAAGAGAGCTTTGCCGCAGATTTGAAGAGTGAAGCCGACAAGGCCGAGGTCTGGGAGCTCATCAAGAAGGCTGATGTCATAGTGCAAAACTTTAGGCCGGGAGTTATTGAGCGCCTTGGTTTTGGCTATGAAGATGTGAAGAAAGTTAATCCCAGAATCGTCTATGCCAGCGCATCCGGATATGGAGCCACTGGTCCCTGGAAAGATCGACCAGGGCAAGATCTCTTGGCTCAATCGATATCGGGCTTCCCATGGCTCAATGGATCAAAAGATATGCCACCTATTCCGGTTGGCATTGCCGTGGCCGACATCTTTACCTCTGTGCACATTGCTCATGGCGTGACTGCGCTCTTACTGCGCCGAGAGCGAACCGGCGTTGGAGGCCTCGTTGAATCGAGCTTGATTGAGTCCATGCTCGATCTGCAGTTCGAACTCCTAAGTGCGCATATGTTCGATGAATCGGTTGAAGTGCAACGTGGGGCGAAGAATTCTGCACACGCCTTCTTGCCCGCTCCTTACGGACTTTATTCCACCAGCGATGGATATATAGCAATCGCTATGAACCCGATTCCCAAGTTGGGCGAACTCTTAGGAATTGATTTCAGTGAATATCAAGATCCAGAATCCTGGTGGTCGCAGCAGGAGAAGATCATGGCGACTCTAACCGAAAAACTCTCCACAGCTACGACTGATCATTGGCTGGCGATTTTAGATAGCGCTGATGTCTGGTGTGCTCCCGTTTTGACACTCCCAGAACTCGTTCATCATGAAGGTTTCCAGGAACTCGACATGCTGCAAAAGACAACTCGTTCATCTCAATCCGGAGAGAAGGAGATATCGATTCCCACAACTCGTTCACCACTGCGCTTAGATGGTCGGGTTTTGAAGAGTTCTAAAGGCGCTCCACATGTTGGTGAAGATACCGAATCGATCCGCGCTGAATTACTTAAGGGGGAGTAATGCAAAATCCTAATCCCGATCCTGTTGCTCGTTACGAAGTTCCGGTATGGAATCAAGATGTAAAACTCTACGAGGACTATCACGTTGGGGAAGTAGATAGATCTATTCGCAGAACGATCTCCGAGGGAGAGGTGATGATCTTCAGTTCGCTACTTCTAGACCTCCACCCCTATGTTGCGGATGATTTATGGGCGCGAGAAGAAGGGCTATTCAAGAAGAGGATCGTTCCCGGTGCGCTGGTATTTAGTTACGGAATGGGCTTGTTCGCCCATAACAATGTAAATACCTTCTCCTATGGGTACGACCGACTTAGATTTATCAAGCCGGTCTTTATTGGGGACACCATTTATGCCATGCGAACCCTGCTGGAGAAGACTCCAAAATACGAAAATATGGGGTTATTTAGGGTTAGTTATGAGGTATTTCGCGCGGATAATGAGGAGTTAGTTCTTTACACCGAGCACCTGCAGACCGTTTTGTACCGGACCTCCCAGAAGGAAAATCAGGAGTAGCGATGATTGATATATTCAAAGAGGTGTCAGACTTCTGTAACTTTGATATTCCGGCTGAGTTTAAAGTTCCGATTGCAATCATTGGGGCTGGCGGAATAGTCGACGGCGCTCACTTGCCGGCGTACAAGATTGCCGGCTTAAATGTCATTGGAATATTTGATGTTGATGGCTCAAAAGCTAAGGATGTGGCAGAGCGTCACAATATTCCTAAGGTCTATAAATCCCTTGATGAACTTTTAGCAGATCCCCACTCTGTAATTGTTGACATCGCGGTACCTGCAGCGCTGCAACCAGAGATCTTCTATAAAGTGGCCGCCGCGAAAAAGCACATCTTGGCACAGAAACCCATGGCCACCTCGGTGGAAGATGGCGTAAAGATGGCTCGCGCAGTAGAAGAGAATGGAATTGTCGCTGCAGTGAACCATCAACTGCGCTTTGAAGAGGGAATGGCTGCCGCTTATCGGATGGTCGAACTCGGTTGGATCGGCAAAGTTACAAATGTTTCAATCGAAGTGAATTTGGTAACGCCGTGGGAGATGTGGCCATGGGCGAAGGATTTAGAGCGCCTTGAGATCATGCTCCATTCAATTCATTATCACGATGTTATTCGTTGGTTCCTAGGTGAACCTAATACCGTCTTCTGTGTGGCCGGTCGAACTCATGGCCAGTACCCCAAAGGCGAAACCCGAACCATAAGCACGTATTCCTACGATGATGGTGTTACCGCTTTGGTACATGCCAATCACATCAATCGCGGCGGAGATAACCGCGCCGAGTTCCGTATCGATGGTGACAAGGGATCTATTCGAGGTACCTTGGGTCTTCTCTACGACTATCCAGTAGGACGTGTAGATACCTTAGAGGTCAATTCGCTGGTAGTTCCAACAGATGGTTGGACGCCTTATCCCGTGACAACTCGCTGGTTCCCCGATGCTTTTAGAGGAACAATTGGCTCTGTTATGCGTGCAATCGCAACTGGAGCGCCACTTCGCAGCAGCGTTGCAGATACCGTGGGCACCCTGCGCTTAGTTGATGCCCTTTATAAGTCAATGGATTCTGCGGTCAGCGTCAAGCTTGGTA
The DNA here is from genome assembly GCA_037128715.1 of Actinomycetes bacterium. GTDB lineage: Bacteria > Actinomycetota > Actinomycetes > Nanopelagicales > Nanopelagicaceae > PALSA-747. The sequence goes on along the minus strand of JBAXVT010000060.1, from coordinate 4,458 downwards.
AGCAATAACCTTCGAAGTTATTTCACCGATGCCAGAAATTCCAGTTTCAAGCAGTTGCCCCGCTTTTAAGTACTTGGTTGGTTTAAATCCCATGCCAACTCCAGCAGGAGTGCCGGTATTTATAACATCACCTGGAAAGAGTTCCATGAATTGTGAGATGTACCAGACGAGGTGATTGATTCCATAGAGAAGATCTGATGTATTGGAATCCTGACGAATTTCACCATCAACTTTGCACCAGAGTTGCAAGTTGGATGCGTTGATGGAGTCTGCGGTAACGATGCAAGGCCCCATGGGGTTGAAATTTGGAAATGACTTCCCCTTAACCCATTGACCAGATCGCTCCAATTGCCAGTATCGCTCTGAGATATCTTGCGAGATGCTATAACCGAGGATGTAATTAGGTGATTCTTCTGGACTCTTGAGGTAAAGCGCCCGCTTGCCGATGATAACAGCGAGTTCAACTTCATAGTCGGTGGCGGTGCTTCCCGGAGGAATGACGACATCGTCATTCGGCCCAATAAATGAGTCGGGAGCCTTCATGAAGATGATTGGTTCGGCAGGGGTCGGTGAATTCGTCTCGGAAATATGTTTTACATAATTGAGCCCCACACAGATCAATTTTGTCGGCCTGGTGAGCGGAGCCCCAATTCGCTCTGAGCCAAATTCAGTACTCTCTAACTTTGAAAGGTCAGCAACTTTTACTTTGGCAATTGCGCCATTTTCTAGAGACTCTCGACTCCAGTCACCGATGATTGAATCAACAAAATAGGCACGATCATGCTCAATTACGACCGGACGTTCTTTTCCAACCGGACCTACTCGACCTATCTTCATAATCTCCCCATACGTTAGTTAATCTATTTTGGAAGTGTTCCAAGCCCCTGGTGGGTTTGTAAAACCTTTACATGCCTTGGTTCCAATTCTGCAAGCGAGCCCACGCCTAACAATTTCATATTTCGAATCATCTGTACCTTGAGAATTTCTAAGGCGCGCTCCACTCCCATTTGACCACCAGACATCAGCCCATAGAGATAAGCGCGGCCGACATAGGTAAAATCAGCCCCCAGCGCGATTGCAGCCAGAATATCTGCCCCATGCATGATGCCGGTATCCAAGTGTATTTCTACATCAGATTTTAGTTCGCGTTTAACATCAACCAATAGATGCAAGGGAACTGGTGCGCGATCTAATTGGCGACCACCATGATTTGAAAGAAGAATCGCATCAGCACCTGCTTTAGCTGCGGCTTTCGCGTCCTCGACCGTTTGAATACCTTTAACGGTCAACTTACCCTTCCATTGTTTTCTGATCCACTTCAGGTCGTCAAAGGTCATCGTTGGGTCGAACATAAAATCAAGAAGTTCTGCGACGGTTCCATTCCAATTCGACATGGAAGCGAAAGATATTCCAGGAGTAGTAAGGAAATTAATCCACCACTCCGGTTTTGGCAGCGCATCGGCGATTGTACGACCTGTTAATCGCGGTGGGACTGTTAAGCCATTGCGGACATCTCGCAGCCGTGCACCAGAAACTGGAACGTCAACCGTCAGGAGCAAATGCTTAACACCTGCTGCCTCAGCTCGACGAACGAGTTCCATACTGCGTTCGCGGTCTTTCCACATATAGAGCTGGAACCAGTTAATTCCTTCGGGGGCTGCAGCGACAACTTGTTCAATGGAGGTTGTTCCAAGAGTAGATAACGTAAATGGAATTCCGTACTTTGCGGCAGCTCGCGCTCCGGCAATCTCGCCTTCGGTATGCATCATGCGAGTAAAACCAGTCGGTGCGATTCCTACCGGCATCTGGAACTGTTCGCCCAAGACCTGACACTCCAATGAAGCGTTTGATACATCTTTGAGAATATTCGGGCGAAATTCCAAATCCAGAAATGCTTGGCGGGCGCGCTCTAAGGTAACTTCGGATTCCGCGGCACCGTCGGTGTAATCAAAGGGGCCTTGCGGTGTCCGTTTCTTGGCAATCTCTCGCAGATCCCAAATCGTAAGCGCCTCTGCTAGTCGCTTCTCTTTTCTATGCAGGGTCGGAGCGGTGAATCGAAGCAGGGGGGCGAGCTCTGAAACCTTGGGAAATTGCCGTTTAACATTAGGAATTTCCACTGATTTCCTCTCTAGCCGTAGGGGTAAAATCATATAGGATTTATGGCGTTTAGCAATGTTTTTCTAGCGTGTGCTGCGCCACCCAAATTGCGCTTATTCCAGCGTTCTCCCTGTGATGGTTTCAGGTGTGCTCACTTGTTCTTCCCTCTGGCCAAATGGCCACTCATAGGTGGGTTCGTTGGCAAAGCGTTTAACATGTAAAACAATGGAAGCGCTCGCCATGGGGGCCAGATCGATTTGAATATGCGGGTCATTTACTTGAGTCGTTACCCCACCATTTACCTGCGCATCAATAATCTGGTGTTCACCGAAGGCTCCTGCTTGAACGACCGTACTTCTGGTTGCTGATTGAGAGGTATTCACCAAGGTTAGCTTTACTGAATCCTCTGTAATCGATTCGACCAGAGCAGCCACATCATCAGGCAATCCGGGGCGAAGTGCTGCCACATCGAAGTATCGGACAGCAACATGCAGGTGCCCTCCGTGATACGCCGGCATAGGTCCGCCAAGGGTTAAGTGAACGAGCGCTTCCAAGATTGCGGGTTGCAAAATCTGCCAATCGTGAATCGACATCGCTTCGCGGTAGTGATCCATTGTGTAGGGATCCCACTCTTTGCTTCTGAACCTCTTGATCTGAAATTCAACCGCCTCGATATTGTTCTTCAAGATACGCTCTGGATAATCTTTCATCCGCCCCTGGATATATGAGTACCACGCACCGGTGTGCTGGGGCCGGGCACTTCCTAAGACGTAGCCTGCAGTGGATAAATGATCATTGCTTTCATGCCAGCCACGATCCACGCGTTCCGCATCCTTTGCATCCATCGATATGTTCCACACGATGATGGGATCGATCGCCCTCTGAATTCGATAGTCACGCCATCCTGCATCGAAATGGCGATTTGGGAGCTTGATGATGCCATCTTCTTCCTTACGCATCTCCCAAAGTAAGTCTATTTGTGAACGACAGAGATCTAAATGTTTCATTTCACCGCGGGTGAGCAGGACGGCATTCGCCCCAGCAACGGTCAGAGGTTCGAGAATCGTCATTGCGCCGTGCGGCCAGCGCCAGCCGTAATATCCACCCCACCATTTACCGTCGTTGTAAGTTCCGATTTCACCATCGAGACCGATGTTATCTGGGATGATTCCGCCATTCTTCGCGGTGCGCTCTTCCCAAGCTGTCAGATACTTCAAAACCCATTCCTTATATTTTGGATCTTGATCATATAAATAGGCATGGGTAGCAATTCCAGTGGCCGTGAGATTTACCGGAACATCGCCGCGTCCCATGCGCTGATTAATCTTTTCGAGTATCTCTTTGTAAATAATGTCATCGTGCCATGGAGTTCGCTTTTGATAAGGGTCTTGCCCAGTTAGATCTTCAAATGGGGGAAGGTACTCCTCGAGAATTTCGCGATTAGGTCCCCAATCTTCCCAGGTGTGGATGTAGTGGGCACCACCGCTTCCATTAATGGGAGCTTTTATCATCTGGTGAGTTTCATCCCAATTATCAACCTTGGAATTTTCTCCCGTGTACAAAGCGGCAAACTTCTTTGTGCGTTGTCGATCCTTTAAAACGTGAGGGTTCGCCAAAGCGAACCAATAGAAACCGAGCAGAGCTTCACCGTGGTGCATCCAGTCATAGGCCTGATCAAATTCATCAACAATTTGGCCGTATTCGGTCCATTGCCAAGTTATCGCATCCCAAATCTCGCGGTGACGCTTATCAAGTTTGGCATCTCCACCAATAATGTAGTGCAGAGTGAAGTTCATGAATCCTTCGTAAGGATCGTCGGAACCATCAAAACCGGGCCATTCGTTACGCCAGATCAAGGTGTTATCTGAATTGGTGTAGCGGTCGGCAAACTCCATCGATGATTCATCTATCAAAGCAATGAGCTTGCGCTCAAGGAGCGCCCAATCTGGAATATCTCCAGCGCGATCGCTACTAAATATTGGAATTGAATTGGTCACGAGGAGCCCTTCATTCGATTGGCGAAATCCTATATGATTTTTCAATGGCTAACAAGGAAGAGGTCGAATCAAATCCAGTAGCCGTTATCACCGGAGGCACAACAGGAATAGGTGGAGCAACAGCGCGCGAGTTAGCTCGTCGTGGGTATCGACTCTACTTAACGGGCCTCGAAGATCCAGATGATCTTCTCTCTGATTTAAAGTCATCAGGAGCATCGGTAGATTTCTTGCAGATTGATCTCGCTGCTTCGGAGAGCGCAGCACGAACGATAATCGCAGGCGCTATCTCTCGCTTCGGCAGGATTGATTTACTCGTCAATTGTGCCGGGACAATTAGCTACAAAGACCCAGCACTTATTTCAGA
>JBAXVT010000006.1:0-40742 GCA_037128715.1 Actinomycetes bacterium | reverse complement strand
TGAGTTGGTGTGTAATCGCCCGTAAGAACGGAACCGCCAACAGTCTCGGACCAACCTTGGAATATGAAATAGCCGTCGGTGCTTTCTGAAGGAAGGGATGCCAGCGCGATCGTTGTCACGTTTGTTGCATCGCCAACCGCTGATCCATGACCTTGATTGTCAAAGCTAACCGTGTAGGAAGTAGAACTCCACACTGCATAAATATCGGTGTTTTCATATATTAGAAATGACGCCGTTCCAGTTCCGTTCCAACCGCCCACTCCCGTTGCATCGGTCCAGTTACGAAAGTTAAAGCCCGATTTCACTAAATTTCCCGGACTCGCAATAGTAACTCTGTAACCTGAGGCGTAAGCATTAACGTCAACAGGAACATCTCCGGATGTTGCACCACCGCCATGATAAGTGACTGTAAAGGTTGCAGGAGGTACCGCCGTATAATCGAAAACCACTCTAGCCTGACCGGTGAAAATGGCATTATTTACCGTGATCAAATAAACCGTCGAGTGAGCATTGATTCCAATTGAACCATCGCACTGCCCATTGTCACAGAGACCTGTGGTGGATATATCTACCCCGGTGGAACTTATATCGAGAATTGTCGTCCCACTAGGAAGAGGAAGGATTACTCCACCAGCATATTTTGGGACGCCGGATAAACTATCTCCAACGGATAGACCACTTATATCGGTCGTGTAATAGGACGTGGCTGAGTTCATAAGGTTCCAAATATCGGAAGACCAAGTTGCTGTCAGGACTAAATTCGATGACGGCATTGTGTAGGAATATCCGGCGCTATAACTTCCGGGTCCATCGCTCCAGCCAGTGAAGTAATGCCCTGCCATGGTTAATCCCGAAGCAGATGCCAAATTAATGATTGCACCCTCGGAAGTATCAGATTGCGTTGGAAGTGTCCCATCAGCTCCACCCGCCGCGTATGTGACTGTGTGGGTCTGATTGGGAGTCCATTGTGCATACAAGGTTGCTCCACCAACTCTGAAGTCAAAATTTCCGCGATTCTCATAAGCGGTTCCGTAACTTCCGCCTCTTGAGTCGGTATTCCAACCTGCGAAGGTGTATCCGGCCCAAGCAAACATATTTTGATCTAGAGCGACAATGCTGCTGTTCACTTCATCGTACATGCTCCCGAAAGTTGCGCCATTTCCGTCGAAGACAACCGTGTTATCGGATGGAGGAGTGTTATCTTGCCAAATTGCGTAGAGAGTTGAATTACTTGTTGGAGTAAAAGTACCTCCAAAATTCAAAAGCCCCATGCCGTCTTGCGTGCTCGACCAGCCCACGAATGTGAAGTATCCATCTGCGCTCTCGGGAGGCAAATCGCCATATGCAATGCTTGTAACACCAGTTTCATCGCTCTGGGGCGTGCCATGGAGCTGGTTATCAAAACTGACGGTGTAAGTGGTTGGAGGAGTGTTGCCACAGGATGGATAACCATTGCAGGGATCGAATGGTGGGTTGTAATTCCATATTGCATAAAGCGTCGAATCAGCACCTGGGGTGTAATCAGAGGAAACCATTACGTTGCCCGCAGCATCAGTCGACCAACCAGAGAATGAGTAGTCACCATCGGTACTCTCACTTGGGAGCGAACCAAAAGCGAGTGTTATAACTCCAGTGGCATCAGAGGGTGCTGTGCCATGGCCTTGATTATCAAAGTGCACGGTATATGTGATCAAGGAGAAAGTGACTACAACGGCGCGGATGTAATTTGGAGCAATGCCTTGTGCGACCGTGAAAGAGCCCGCGCCTACAGCAGAACTTAAATCAGTTCGTGACAGGTCCACGCCATCGATCGAGATAGCCGAGACCATGGAACCTGAATCCGGCCAGAAAAAGATATCGGCTGAGGTTTTAATCAATCGGAGACCGCTTTGCGATGAAACGGTGCCAGACCCGGATCCAGTGGTCGATGAGGTGATACTCCAGGTGGTAGGTGGCGCTGCAATAGCCGCATTTGGCACTGCCACCGCCATTGTTGTCAATAAACTCACGGAAGCGATCAACGTAACTGCTTTTCGGAGACCCCTGCCTTCCCGAATTTGGCCAATAGTTTTAACGGGGCTCAGGAAATTGAATCTACTCACGAGCTGACCTCCGAGGTCATGTAGGTTGAATACCCCTAAAACATAGGCTTTGCGAAGCATCCCTAGAAGGTTATTGACCGGTCATGACTGGTTATGACCCTTGTGATTTAATAGATAAAGGGGCTACCCCTCGCCCCCTTGCTAGGTCGTCAGCGGGAAATGGACGATGCTTAGACAAGCGATTTAAGTGTGAAGGTGAGGTTCGTGTGAGTTCCATAGTCAAGGTCGGATCTCTTGCTTCGTTCCTGCAGGATGGGGATCAGTCGCTCGATGCCATCTCGCGCTTTCTCGTTCTGGATACTTTTGTCGAGTTAAATCCGATGGGTATCTCCCTCGGCTTACTAAGATCAAATGGAAATTTGGAGATGCTCTCAGGCTTTGGCTATGACTCGCAGGTTCTTCATGGTCACTCTGCAATTCCCATGCGCAAGGAAACGCCGATGACAAAGGCGATTAGATTTAACAGGTTAGTTGAATTAAACAATTCGCAGAGTTTTGAATCTGCCCACCCAAGTTTTTCCCACTCAATGTTTCCAGAAGGTTTCGCGGCGGCGGTAGCTTTTCCGCTCCATTCGGTGGGGGCGGGTATTTTATTTCTGGAGAAGAAATTCAGGCTGACTGCGGAACTTCGCGCTTTCATCACTACAGTGGGTTCAATCGTCGCACTCGAGATAGCGAAGCGTCAGGATATAACTCCTAAATTTAACGGATTACGAAGTGCATTTAATGCGGATACTTCTAGTTTGACCAATCGCGAGCAGGTGATTTTGGGGCTAATTATCACCGGCGCTACAAACATCGAGATCGCTAGTGAGATTGGTTTTAGTGAATCGCTCGTGCGCCAGGAGACTATTGCGATCTATAACTTACTTGGCGTGAGCGGCCGTAAGGAGATTTTGGAGAGAGTATCTGAAGATCCAGATATTTTTGCTAGTGCCATAGCTGAAGGCCTGGCTATAACCAAGGCCTAAATCACCAGCAGTAACTTCATCCTTTCGGATGATCCCCAAACCATTTAGTTCTGCCAGTTTTACGCGATGAACGCTGAACAATTAGAAGTTATAGATGAAGCACCACGAATCGTACGATTTTCACGGCCGGGGTCCCTTGAGGCAACTGCTGATCCTCAGATGGCGCCCACCCTGCAACTTATGGCCGCAGACCAGTTAAAGACAGGCTCTACCAAGCGAAAACTCTTTCTGGTACCCACTCCTCAGCACTTGGAAGGCGAAGATGTGGATCGGGAGTATCTACCGAAGCCATCGGGGTTGGCGGAACTTCCGCCGCTGCAAGAAACCGTAAGTCGGTATGTCTTGGGCGTTGTCGAAGTGTGGGGCGGGCGTAGGCAGCCGATGCAGTTGGCTCGCCTTTCGCACCGCTTGGTCTACGCCAAAATCTTGACCTTGGCGGGCAACCAGCGTGAAATACCAAAGATTCGCCGGGTGTATATCAATGAACCCATTGAAGGAGTTGCAGAGACAACTGTGACCCTGCGGTTTAATGATCGGGTGCGTTCGCTGGTCTTGCGCTTTGAAGGTGTAGATAAACGCTGGCTTTGCACCGAACTTGCGTTGCTTTAATTAAATTCTTGTTGCGCCGCTTCTAAACCTTTTTCAATCAAGCGTTCAACGGATTGAGCGCCGCGCGCAATAAAGTCATCGAGCTCCTTCTTTTCGGTACTTGCAAAAGGCTTGAGTACGAAGTCAGCTGGATCTTGCGGCCCAGCAGGTCGGCCGATGCCCATCCGAACTCGGAAATATCCTGGGCCGCTGAAATGAGTCGTGATGTCTTTGAGTCCATTGTGGCCATTGTCGCCACCGCCTTGCTTGATGCGAATGGTGTTAAAAGGAATATCGAGTTCATCGTGAATCACAATGACATGGCTCGGATCTACTTTGTAGAAATCGGCGAGAGCCTTGATAGGTGCGCCCGACTCATTCATAAAGATCTTGGATTTTGCAACCGTGACTGGAATTTGGCCTATATGAATATCGGCTACCTCGGTACGGGATTTATGTGATGCAAATTTAGAATTACTCGCCAAATAGTTAGCAACCATCTGCCCTATGTTGTGGCGAGTTTTGGCATATTGATCGCCGGGGTTTCCGAGTCCGAAAACCAGCCAGCGATCAGCCATAGTACGAAGTTAAGTCGTTACTTATTCTTTTGGAGCAGCGGCAGCAGGAGCAGCCTCTGTCGCAGCAGCAGGAGCAGCTACCTCTTCAACAGCGGTTGAACGCTCAGAGAGGTGAACTACAACTAGCTCAGGATCAGAGATAAGAGTTGTTCCAGCAGGAAGCTTTACATCGCCGGCGGTCTTGCTGGTGCCAGCAGGCATTCCAGTCAGATCGAGAACCAAGAATGCTGGGATTGATGTTGCTTCTGCTTCAACTTCAATGGTGTTGTTAACGTGCTCGAGGATTCCATCCTTATCGAATTGACCCTCGGTGTGAACTGGAACTTCGACAGTTACCTTTTCACCCTTGCGGACAATGAGGAGGTCGACATGCTCGAAGATGCCCGAGAGCGGGTTCTTGGAGACTGACTTTGGAAGAACGAGCTCTGACTTGCCATCAAAGGTGACGTTGAGAAGGACGTTAGAAGATTTTAGGGCAGTTGCAAGCTCGCGTGATGGGAGCGCAACGTGCTGTGGAACTGCATTGTGACCATAGATGACGGCAGGAACTAAACCAGCCCTACGATCGCGGCGTGATGCACCCTTACCAAAGTTGGTGCGCTTGCTACCGTTGATTTGAATCTCGGCCATTTGTAACTCCCTTTTAGTGAACGGACACAACACGTTCCAAGAGAGAACCCGTCGATTACGGATATTTCTATCCCTCGCCGGAACGAAGCCCTTAGATTAGCGAACCAGAGCCCCTATTAACAAATTGCCCTAAAAAAGCCTTATAAAAGGCTCTTATGAAAGGCCATCGAAGAGGCTGGTAACTGATCCATCTTCAAACACTTCGCGGATGGCGCGGCCCAGCAGTGGCGCGATAGAAAGCACGGTCAGCTTGTCGAAGCGCGACTCTTCGGGGATAGGAAGGGTATTGGTTACAACGACTTCGCTTACTCGAGAATTCTTGAGGCGCTCTACAGCTGGCCCCGACAGAACCGCATGCGTTGCAGCAACAATAACTTCTTTGGCGCCATCATCAAAGAGAGCGTCCACAGCTTTGGTGATTGTTCCAGCGGTATCGATCATGTCATCGATGACTACGCAGGTCTGCCCCTTAACATCACCGACGACGCGGCCAGTAACAGATTCATTGGGAATCCGTGGATCGCGCGTCTTGTGAATGAAAGCGATCGGTGCGCCGCCGAGCATGTCAGACCAGCGCTCTGCCACGCGTACGCGACCAGAGTCAGGTGAGACGATCGTCAATCGGGAGCGGTCGACTTTGCTACCGACATAATTTGTAAGAAGTGGAAGTGCGAAGAGGTGATCCACTGGACCATCGAAGAATCCTTGGATCTGCGAGGTGTGCAGGTCGACAACCATCAGCCGGTCTGCTCCTGCGGTCTTAAAGAGATCGGCCATTAGTCGGGCTGAGATTGGCTCACGTCCGCGATGCTTCTTATCTTGACGGGCATATCCATAAAAAGGTGCAACCACAGTGATGCGCTTTGCAGATGCGCGCTTGAGCGCATCGACCATGATCAACTGTTCCATGATCTGCTTGTTGACTGGCGAGGCATGGCTTTGAATTACAAAGGCATCTGATCCGCGAACGGACTCTTCAAATCGAACGAAAATTTCTCCATTGGCAAAGTCATAAGCCGATGTTGGAGTGATGGGAATACCAAGTTCAGCGGCGACATCTTCAGCTAACTCGGGGTATCCACGTCCAGTAAAGATTCGTAGACGTTTTTCCGAGCTCAGTCGAAGTTCGCTCATGCTTCCCCCTGTACCTTGGAGGGGCCATCGGCGGCCCCAGCTTTTCTGGCAGATTCTGCTGACTTTGTCCCAGCGCGTTTACGTAGGACCCACCCTAAGACATTTCTCTGCTTTGCTCTAGCAACTCCGATGGAACCGGCGGGCACGTCGTCGGTGATGACCGATCCTGCAGCCGTATAAGCGCCATCCCCCACGGTTACTGGGGCCACGAGCATGGTGTCGCTACCAATTCGGACATCGTTACCGATCACCGTCTGGTGCTTATCAACGCCGTCGTAGTTCACAAAGATTGCGGCGGCCCCGATATTGGTGCCCGAGCCGATCGTGGCATCCCCGACATACGAGAGATGAGGGACTTTGGAGCCCGCTCCAATGGTCGAGTTCTTCACTTCTACATAGGCGCCAACCTTGCTTCCATCGGCGAGCACCGTTCCAGGGCGGATAAAACTAAAGGGCCCAACAGTTGCCTGGCTCGCGATCGAAGAGCCGGCCACCCGAGATTCGATGACACTCGCGCCGGGTCCTACGGAAGAATTTTCGAGGGTGGTGCGCGGCCCAATCACTGCGCCGCTCGCGATCTTGGTTGTTCCCAATAGTGCAGATCCGGGGTAAATGGTTACATCACTTTCAATTTCGACATCCACGTCAATCCAGGTAGTTGTTGGATCAATAATTGTTACTCCGCTGCGCATGATGGCGTCATTGATGCGGTCGCGCATGATGGCAGCGCACTCTGCCAACTGCGAGCGATCATTAACCCCCAGCGTCTCGGTGTAATCATTAGATCGAATTGCGATCACACTCTGACTAGCAGCCTTCATCAATTCAATAACATCGGTGAGATAAAGCTCGCCCTGCGAATTTCCGCTCTTTAAGCCTGCGAGCGCAGAACGCAACGCTGCGATATCAAATAAGTAAACCCCAGTGTTAATCTCATCGATCTCTTTTTCCAGCGGATCGGCATCGCGCTCTTCAACAATCTTGGAGAGGTTGCCTTCGTCATCACGAACGATGCGGCCATAGCCAAAAGCATCTGGGGTGAAGGCGGTGAGAACGGAGGCATCTGCACCCAACCCAACATGTGCGTCAAAGAACTCTTGCAAGGTGACTGTGGTCAGTAGTGGAGTATCGCCAGCGAGGACAAGAACAGTCCCAATTTGGGGTGCACCATCCATCGCCAGCTGCACGGCATGGCCAGTCCCATTGCGCTGCTCTTGAAGGACGAAGGTGGCTTCTGGGAAAGCACGACTCACACGAGCCTCGACCACTTCGCGACCGGCTCCCACAACGAGGCGTACCTCTTTCGCACTTAGGGGTGCAGTTGCGTGAAGAACGTGCTCAATGAGTGGACGTCCGGCAATCTCATGGAGAACTTTGGGTGTCTTGGATTTCATCCGAGTGCCTTCACCGGCGGCGAGAATAATGGTGAGGTCGAGCTGCTTCATTGCTCTCCCCCTTCTTAACTCGGCGGCGACTTTCTGGCTCCGCCGCCCTTTTGATCGGGTGGCTTTGCTTTGCTCCGCCACCAGGTATCGATCCTGGACCCTGGGCTTCAAAGGCCCATGTGCTAGCCACTACACAATGGCGGAACCTGAATTGTCCCTTATTAACGCCAATGCGACAAATACACCAGTTTTTTCCCGCCTTTAGAGAGTTTCAATAACCCGCGCGCCAAAGGTGGGACCCGTTGCTCTAATTACCCCAGCAACCACGCCACTTGCGCTGAGCGCCACCGTCAGATCTAAAGCCCGCTCTTCATCCGCTACCAAGAATGCAACGGTCGGACCGCTTCCAGAGACAATCGCCCCTTGGGCCCCATAATCAATCCCCACATCGAGCACCAAACGCAGTGCAGGTCGAAGTGAGCAGGCGGCCGATTGCAGATCATTGGATAGCGACTTTCCCACCATCACCGAATCACCGGCACGTAGCGCCTGCAAAATTTGATCCCCTACCTGCGGGCGAGAGATATCTAACCCAGTGCGCAAGCGATCACATTCGTTATAAACCGCCTGCGTCGATAGCCCTTGTGGAGCCATTGCTAAAACCCAGTTATAACTTCCGCGCGCCAAAACCGGTGTCAGGTGATCTCCATGACCGCGTCCGATGGCAATTCCACCAGTGATTGCAAAGGGAACATCGCTCCCCAGTTCTGCACCGATCTTCTCCATGCCATCGCGTGACATACCAAGTTCGTAGAGCGCATCAAAAGCGACAATCACTGCCGCGGCATCTGCGCTTCCGCCCGCCATTCCACCAGCGACGGGAATCTCTTTCTTGATATGAATTGCGATATCAGAATCTAAATCATGGCGATCGATCATTAACTGTGCCGCTTGATAGGCCAGATTTGTAGAATCGTTGGGCACACCCGACGCTGTGGTGCCGCTAATCTCTAGCGTGATCCCAGAACCCGGTTCGGCGAATCTAACCGTGACATCATCATAAATCGAGATCGCTTGAAAGACCGTGGTGACTTCGTGATACCCATCAGAGTCGAGCGGGCCGACGGAGAGTTGTAAGTTCACCTTTCCAGGAACTCGCACAACTACGCCATTACGCCTCATGGGGTAAGAGTATTAGCAATAGCCATAAAGTCGCTGAGTAGAAGTGTCTCTCCACGTGCTGTCGGGTCTACACCCGCTTGGGCGATTGCACCTTCGGCAGTTCCCTCAAAGAGTTGCGAGAGAGCCCCGCGCAGCATCTTGCGCCGTTGCGCAAAAGCAGCGTCAATCACCGAGAAGGTCACCAATCTTGCTGCCTCATCCCCCGCAGCCTGATGGCGAACAAAGCGGACTAAAGAAGAATCCACGTTAGGGATGGGCCAAAAGACTTGCCGGGCCACATTGCCAGCGCCACTAAGGTCGGCCCACCAGGTGGCCTTTACCGAAGGAGAACCGTAATTCTTGGTGCCTGGCTTGGCGACCAAGCGATCGGCGACCTCGCTCTGCACCATCACCACTCCAGAGCGAATGGTGGGAAATTTCTGCAAGAAGTGCAGTAAAACTGGAACCGAGATGTTGTACGGCAAGTTCGCAACTAAGATTGTTGGGTCCCGCGGAAGTGATTGCGTGGTCAGCGCATCTTCATTGCGAACTATTAAATTTTCGACATCAAATCCATGAGTCGCAACCGTTATAGGAAGCTCCGCGGCCAGGCGCTGGTCGATCTCGATCGCAACTACCTTACGGGCGATCTCCATGAGGGCAAGCGTTAATGATCCCAGGCCGGGCCCAATTTCAAGTGCTACATCATCGCTGCGTACATCTGCCACTTTCACGATGCGGCGGCATGTGTTTGCATCGACAACAAAGTTCTGTCCCAATTTCTTAGTGGGATTTACCCCGATGCGCGCAGCAATTTCGCGAATCTCTGCCGCACCTAGCAGTGTTGTCATTTAATCAAAACTTCCGAAGAGGCGCAAGGCATTTTCAGTAACGCGATCACAGATGTAATCGACGCTCTCGCCACGAACATCCGCGATGAAACGAGCGATATTCGCCACCTGGGCCGGGGTATTGAGCGCACCACGGTGTGGCATCGGGGCTAAGAATGGCGAATCTGTTTCCAACAAGAGTTGTTCGATGGGCACCAACTTGGCCGCTTCGCGCAACTCTGGAGCGTTTTTAAAAGTCACCGTCCCGGCAAAGGAAAGTACGTATCCAGCAGCAATGCATTCGCGTGCCATCTCGGCATCCCCGGAATAGCAATGAAAGATCGTGCTCTTGGGAGCACCAACATCGAGCAAGGTATCGAGTACCGCACGATGTGCATTGCGATCATGAATCACCAGCGCCTTATCAACCTCTTTAGCTAAAGCGATATGGCGGCGAAATGAATACGCCTGCTTGTCACGCAGTTCGGGTTCAGTTCTAAAGAAATCTAAGCCGGTTTCACCGATCGCTCGGACTCTGGGGTGACGTGCAAGCTCTTCAATGATTGCCAGGTCGCCCTCGAGATCTGCGACAACTGGCGCTTCGTTAGGGTGGAGCGCAACCGCTGCTAATACGCGACCCGGGAATGCCTCGGCGCATTTAACGCCCCACTTGGATTGCTCTGCCGAATAGCCAACTTGAACTACGCGATCGATTCCAGCGCGCGCCGCCGCATCTAGCAGTTCGCGAATTTGGGGGGAGTCGGGTTCGCTCTCTGTAACCAACTCCATATGCGCATGAACATCAATACATGGTCTAGCAAGCGGTTCGGGTTCCGGCGCAGCGGGGCGCGGCTCTTTGAGAGAGTGACGATCGGCCATCTACTCCGCTTTTTCTTCTAGCCGCGGAAAGAGCACCGCGCCCTTCGTTACCTTTGAACCTGGAGGCAATTGTCCCCAATGGGAGACAGCGCCAATCGTCTGCTTCCCAATATCCCCCAGCGTCTCTTGTGCGCCCAGGCTCTCCCAGAGAATTTGCGTGGTCGCGGGCATGACGGGATGAAGCAAAACCGCCAAAGCGCGAAGTGAATCAGCAGTGTTGTACAAGACTTTATCTAACTCGGCCTTATTGGCGGGATCCTTCGCCAAAACCCAAGGGGCTTGCTCGGTGACATAGCCGTTGACGCGCTTGCAGAAATCGATGATGGCATTGATGCCACCTTGGAAATCTAGTGCGCATATTGCAGCGTCGGCAGTCACTGCTGCGGTATAGAGAGAGGCGCTTAATACATCATCGTGCGCAACAGGAGGGATTACTCCATCGCAATACTTTTCGATCATGGCAATCAACCGCGATGCCAAATTTCCAAAGTCATTTGCCAGTTCTGATGTGTAACGCGCAGACATATCTTCCCAGGAGAAAGAGCCATCGCTGCCAAAGGGAATGGCACGCAGGAAGTAATAGCGGAATGCATCCACACCGAAATGGTCTGTGATGTCCGCGGGAGCAATTCCGGTAAGTTTTGATTTGCTCATTTTTTCGCCACCAACCAGCAACCACCCGTGCGCAAAAACCTTCTTAGGCGAGGGCAAGCCAGCTGCCATCAACATGGCAGGCCAGATAACAGCATGAAAGCGCAAGATATCTTTTCCAACAAGATGTACATCGGCGGGCCAGGTCTGGGCAAACTTCTCGGCCCCCGCGGTACCAACTTCATCTCCTAAACCAACTGCTGTTGCGTAGTTGAGAAGCGCATCGAACCAGACATAAATAACCTGCTTGGTATCCCAAGGAACCGGAATTCCCCAATCGAAGGTAGAACGTGAAATTGAAAGATCCTGAACTTCACCTTCGAGAAATGAAATTACCTCGTTGCGGGCAGATATTGGCTCACATGTTGATGGATCTGTCTTGTAGCGCTCTAGCAGTGCTGGCACAAAGGCAGAGAGACGGAAGAACCAGTTCTCTTCGCTCAGAATTTCACATGGAGTTGAATGTGTTGGACAGAGTCCTCCAGGGAGAAGATCCCCGGGGAGCTTGAACTCCTCACAACCAATGCAATATGGGCCTTCGTACTTGCCGGCGTAGATATGGCCTTGATCCTTCAGCCCAGAGAGAAAACGCTGTACCCGTTCCATGTGGCGCGGTTCGGTGGTACGAATGAAATCATCATTGGCGATATTGAGTGATTTCCATACCGGCTTCCATGCGCCCTCTACGAGCTTGTCACACCACTCTTGTGGTTCAACGTTATTTGCCTTAGCGGTATTGAGAACTTTCTGACCGTGCTCATCCGTGCCGGTAAGGAACCAGACTGATTCACCACGTTGGCGATGCCAGCGAGTGAGAACATCACCAGCGACTGTTGTGTACGCATGGCCGATATGCGGAGCATCATTGACATAATAAATCGGCGTCGTGAGGTAAAAAGACTTAGATTCGGCGCTCATTGGACGATCTTACCGACCCGCGGCTTTGCTACCCACCATGGCATCAAAGACCACGCGCTTAGGCAGGTTTAGCTCTTTGGCGAGCGCAGCAATTGCATCCTTACGCGATTCGCCGGCGCCTTCGCGAGCCACAACCAACGCCACCAAATCCGCCGCGGAGTAAGTGAGCGTTCCGGCATCAAAGCCTTCCAGCACGATGGTGAGTTCTCCCAATATCTCGCGATCGGAACTCCATGCAAGCAGCTCACCAATCGTCCCGCGCACCGTCTCTTCATAGGTTTTGGTCATCTCACGACAGATGGCCGCTTTTCGATCAGGACCCAATATCGCAAGGGCATCCTCCAGGGATTCTTGCAAGCGATGCGGTGCTTCAAAGAAGATGATGGTGCGCTCTTCGGTGATCAACTTTTCATACCAACTCTTGCGGCTTCCCGCAGTCCGTGGCGAGAAACCCTCAAAACAGAATCGATCTGTGGCCATCCCAGAGAGCAAGAGAGCGGTAGTAACCGCACTTGGACCGGGAAGAACTTGGATCGGAATCCCGTGATCAATTGCCACGCGAATTAAGCGGTATCCCGGGTCACTAATTCCCGGCGCCCCCGCATCGGTGATAACTAAGAGGTCATTGCCAGATATGAGAATTTCAGTGAGCTGTTCAATCCGTTCACTCTCGTTGCCCTCAAAGTAGGAGATAACTTTGCCCCCGTAGCGGATCCCCAGATCGCCGGTGAGGCGGCTGAGTTTCCGAGAGTCTTCCGCTGCGATGTAAGGAGCGGTCTCTAAGGCGTTCTTCACCCGTGCGGAAGTATCCCCAGGGTTGCCCAAGGGGCCACACGCAAGAATGAGCATGAGGTAATTCTCGCAGGCTTTAGGCTTACCCCATGACATTCCCGGTGCAGGTTGAGGATCGCCTGCGGGAACGCCTCAGCGTAATTGGGCTCGCCATCTTCGCCCTCATCTTCCGCCTCTGGCATTTGGCCACACCGAAGGGCTTTGTCTTCGATGAGCTCTACTACGCCCAAAATGCTAACTCTTTGCTCCACCACGGCGTCGAATTAGATCCCAAGACCGCCGCAGCGCAGTACATCGTTCACCCGCCGATTGGTAAGTGGATGATCGCCGCTGGAATAAAAGTATTTGGCTACCACGAATTCGGTTGGCGCATAAGTGCAGCGCTCGTTGGCACCGCTTCCATCGTCATGGTTTTCTACATTGCTAAGCGCCTCTTTAATAACTACTTCTTATCTTTGAGCGCTGGTATTTTAATGAGCGTCGATGGAATGCACCTCGTGATGTCGCGCACCGCCCTGCTCGATATCTTCTTAATGTTCTTCACTCTTTTAGGATTTCTCTTTCTTCTGCGCAGCCAACACTTTGCTGCGGGAATTTCTCTGGGATTAGCGGCAGCAACTAAATGGAGTGGCGTTTATTACCTAGCCGCCTATCTCCTCTTCACTCTCTACGTCGACTATCGCCAGAACCGCGCCTTAGAAGTTGAGAACTCGCTAAGAACTCTGATCCGAGAGAAAGTTCTCAAACGAATTTTGCAGTACATCGTTATTCCAATGGGCGTATACATCGCGAGTTGGACGGGGTGGCTGGTCACTACCACCGGTTACGATCGCGGTTGGGCAAATACGCAACCATCTGGTTTCTTTAGTTTTATACCCGCTCCGTTCCGCTCGCTCTGGCATTATCACGCTGAAATGTGGAATTTCCACACAACGTTAACTGCCACCCACCCTTATGCCGCAAACCCGTGGAGTTGGCTGATTATGGGTAGGCCAACATCTTTCTATTATCAATCCCCCAAAGGTTGTGGAGCTTCTGCTTGCGCTCAAGAGGTAATTGCACTTGGCACACCAGTGCTTTGGTGGTCGGGCGTAATCGCCATCGCCGTAACTTTTGGTTACTGGATTGCGCGCCGAGAATGGCAGAGTGGGCTCTTATTATTGAGTTTGGCAGCAGGTTATTTGCCCTGGTTTAACTGGCAGAAACGCACTGTCTTTACCTTTTACACCATCGCCTTCGAACCATTTATCGTCCTGATAATTGTCTATGCGATGGCAAAACTCTTAGAACCAAATGGGTTGGGAGTTGTTTCAAAATTCCGAAAATATCTAAGTTACGGATATTTGGCGGCAGTTGTGCTGAATTTTCTCTATCTGTTGCCGCTCTTTCTCGGCAGCCTCATCACATATCACCACTGGCTCTCGCTGATGTGGTTTCCTAGCTGGATTTAAAGTTATTGGTTAACAACGTGATCGCGAGCAGAAGCCGCTTGTTCGGCTAACTCTTGATCAAATAGTTCATCGCGCTCTGGGAGTTCAAGTGCCTTCGCTCGCTCTTGCTCTGCGCTCCACTTGCCTGGTGTTGTTAAATCAATGGTGCGCTTTGGATTGATCGCCTTAGGTGCGGTCGCATACGTTGGACGTGGAACGGCTATTGGAGACCAACTGCGCTCTTCATGTTTCTCAATGATCGTGATTGATGAACTCAGTTCACGCTCGCGCAAAGGAATCCATTGCTCCAAGATAACTTCGCTCTCGTTAACCTCGTGATTTGAAAGATTAATTCGAGCCTGCGGATCTGACTTAATTTCAACTGCCGTGATAGCAGCGAGTGCAGCAAGCCTGCGTTTCTTGATTTGCGCAGCTACAACCTGGCGACGAACATTGATCACATATATTGAAAGAGCGGTAAGCGGAATCAAAATCGCGATGGAGGGAACATAACTCAACAGGCTGGCAATCGAAGTTCCTAAAAGAACGGCAACGAGGGCGGCCAGTATGAGGCGGCGTATCTTCAACGCCTTTGATCTCTCTTCTGGATCTATGAGGTCAGGAAAATTAGGGGTAGATGCAACGATCTTCATCGCGCTTTTGTATCTTTCGCCCTCACGGCCAGATTGGGTGTCATGCTGACGCATCCAACGAGGCAAAAAGTAGGCGACCCACATTCCGATAATAATCAGATAAATGAGTCCGGAGGCCATGGAATGAAACACTATTTCAGTTTTAGGCGAAAAGTCGGTATTTAACCCTTATGTCTCAATTGAAATTATTTGGGTTTTCGGCCACAAAAGTCAGGTGATCACGCCAGTCTCCCGCAATATGAAGGTACCGCTCGCGCACTCCCTCAAAAATATAACCGCTCTTTTCCGCCACTTTCTTGGAGGCAGCATTTTCTGGTCGGAGGTTAATCTCTATGCGATGAAGCTGCAACTCAGTAAAAGCAAAGCGGGTCAAGGCTTTTACGGCCCGAGTTGTATACCCTCTATTGGCAACGCTCTGATCAATCCAATAACCGATATGCCCACCACGATAAGCGCCGAGGACAATCCCGCCAAGGGTGATCTGCCCTATGAGTCGCTCTCTGCCCTTTTTGCGGAGCCAAATTCCTAGCGACAAAGAACGTAACTCGCGACCTTCCTTGTTGTAATAACGCACCATCCCGAAATAACTCGGCAAGGGTGCATCCGACTCGATTACGGGGCGGGTGGCCTCCCATGGGGCGAGCCAAGCCAGATTAGCCCGACGCACTTTCTGCCACTCGGCTCGATCTCGAAAGCGCAAGGGCCGGAGCGAGATCTCATGATCTTCGATTCGATAGGGCCAACGTTCCATCTTTAAATAGTTCTATCCAAGATCATGATCTCTGCCGTCTCTCCTTTGAGATATCCAGGTGAGTCAGCTGAAACCGTAATGAAGGCACTGGCTTGCGAGAGGGCTAGGAGTTGATCTTGTTCTGCTATCGGCCGAACAAAAGGTTCCCCTTCTGCCCCAGATGAGATGGTCGCGCGTACGAGTGAGGCAAATCCAATTGGGGATTCCAGGTCAGCAGCCAACACCGCCTTAACGGTGGAGCGAAATACATTCTTAACGCCCAGCATGGTTCGAATCATGGGACGAATAAATATCTCGAAGGAGATATATGCACTCATGGGATCTCCTGGGAGAGTAATCACGGGGATTCCATCTTCACCGATCGTTCCGTAGCAATGTCGCGCGCTACCCTGCCGTCTCTCCTTTGAGATATCCAGGTGAGTCTGCTGAAACCGTAATGAAGGCACTGGCTTGCGAGAGGGCTAGGAGCTGATCTTGTTCTGCTATCGGCCGAACAAAAGGTTCCCCTTCTGCCCCAGATGAGATGGTCGCGCGTACGAGTGAGGCAAATCCAATTGGGGATTCCAGGTCAGCAGCCAACACCGCCTTAACGGTGGAGCGAAATACATTCTTAACGCCCAGCATGGTTCGAATCATGGGACGAATAAATATCTCGAAGGAGATATATGCACTCATGGGATCTCCTGGGAGAGTAATCACGGGGATTCCATCTTCACCGATCGTTCCGTAGCAATGTCGCGCGCTACCCTGCAGATTAGGGATCACGCTGGCAATTTCTCCCATTTCGCGCAGGACCGCTTCGATCAGTTCGAAGGATCCATCATTACTTTCACCGCTGATAACGATCAGGTCGGCGCGCACCAGCTGGTCCTCAATGACAGCCTTCAACTGCTCGTGATTCACGGGAATTGTGTGAACGCGATAGGCCACCGCTCCAGCCTCTTTGGCGGCGGTAGCGAGCATCCAAGAGTTGGTTTCGAACTCCCCTGCCGGAGTAATGGGTTGCCCCGGTTCGACCAGATCGTCCCCAGCAGAGATGACAACTACTCGAGGATGTGGCTGCGTGGGAAGGT
Source organism: Actinomycetes bacterium (assembly GCA_037128715.1). Taxonomy (GTDB): domain Bacteria; phylum Actinomycetota; class Actinomycetes; order Nanopelagicales; family Nanopelagicaceae; genus PALSA-747. Next base: position 24,216 of record JBAXVT010000006.1, on the reverse strand, counting down.
TCGAGAGTCCCAATGAGGCGGCTAGACCAATCTGAGGGGAGCGAATGCGGGCACCTTTATGGAGAACTATCTGATCATCGACATAAATGTCATCGGCCAATGTTGCACCGTGACCGTCGAGAAGCGGCATATCAAAGGGGGTAAGTGAGTGAGAAATCGCAAGCAATTCCGCCAACATTTTTTTGACAGTAATCTGCGAGTCCATGGTTTAACCTTACTTCTTTCACCAGGTATTCCCGTGGAGGTGCTCTAGTGGATTCAACGAGTAGGACGAAGCACACACTTCGCGCAGAGTTGCGACGCGAGCGCGAGCTCTCTTTCACGCCAGAGAGTTGGTTGCACATTGTGCAGGCGAGAGAAATCCAGAGTACTCAAATTGTTGCCTCGTATGCTTCCTATGGATTTGAGCCGCAGACCGTAGATATTAATGCAGCGTTGATCCACGAGGGGAAGATACTGCTCCTTCCCAGAACAATGCCGGATAAGGATATTGAATGGGTAGCGTGGGATGGCAGCGATGAGTCGTTGCAGCGAAATGGCAATATCTTGGAGCCCCTCGGCGAAACATATACGGACCTATCATCGATCGGTGCAGTAATAGTTCCCGCATTAAGTATTGATCGAGAGGGTAATCGAATGGGTCAAGGTGGCGGATCTTACGACCGAGCTCTCTCCCGTTTGGATGCTTGGAAAGTTGGATTGGTTGGAGCAACTGAACTTACGGGCCACCACTTACCTGTCGAAAGCCACGATCAAAAGGTGGATGCGGCTGCAACTCCCGAACTGCTTCTACGGTTTAGTCGGGATGCTCCAGGTCACCTCTAGCAAGTGTTGATAAGTACTTATTGTATTTAGCGAGTTCATCTTCTTCCCCCATCGCAGCAGCGCGATCGGCGGCGCGATCTATGCGTTTTGCTTCGCGGGAATCATCTCGCATCCACTGAATAAAGGTGGCGATCAGTGCAACAAGTATTGGAATTTCTCCCATCATCCAACCCAACGATGCGCCGACATGCTGGTCTGCCAATAAATTGATATTCCAGGGGCGATTGAGAGATGCAAAATATCCGCCATCAGTGAGAGTTGTTGTTGACAACAATGCGATTGAAAAGAAGGCATGGATACTCATGGCGGCAAAGAGCACAATTATTCGAACGATATGTGGAATCTTTCGCGGATTGGGATCGATCCCGACGATCACGTAGAAGAAGAGATATCCAGCTAATAGAAAGTGAATATCCATCAAGATATGTCCACTATGGGATTGCATCAACTTTCCAAAAAGTGGAGTCATGTAAAGCAGAAAGAGAGAGCCATCAAAAAGACCCAGCGCAACGACAGGGTTGGTGATGATTACCGAATACTTAGAATGAATTACGGTGATGAAGGTGCCGCGAATGCCCCGCTCTTGCGGGGTACGACCTTGCGGCAATGTGCGTAGCGCCAAGGTAACGGGCGCAGCTAAGACAAAACCGATCGGGGCGATCATTCCTAAAATCATGTGAGCCAGCATGTGATACGAGAACGCAAAGTGCGCGTAGACCCCAATCCCACCGCTTGTTGCAAAATCGACGAGCGCTACTGCCACCGCAAAGGCCACGGTCCTACCTACTGGCCACTTATCTCCCCGCCTGGTGAGGGTCACTACTCCATATATATAGAGAGCGGTTATCAATAATAAGAAGCCCAAGATTGTTCCATCGGGCGAGTAAGCGGTTAAGAGTCGCGAAAAGGAAGGCGCAGGTGGCAGCGATATTCCAGTGATACCGATAGCTGGATCGGCAGCCGCCTTAATACCTCCTGCGGAAAGAGGCGGCAGCGTCGTGCTGAGCCAACCACCGATGGCAACGGCGCTCAGCATCACCGCGCTCTCGTTGACCAGAAGTCGGAAAACTTGTTTCGATCCTTCGAGTTTTGCCGATATATATCGGCGCTGTTTCGCACCCACTGCAACCAGTGCGACAAAGAGCGCGACCTTAATTAATACCAGCAGGCCGTAGCGACTCTGCCAACCGGCCCAGAAATTCAATCGGGTCCAGGCGCTGGCGAGCCCGCTGATTCCAACGATGATCGCGGCCCAGAGCGCTAGCGCGCTAAATCGCGAGATAGATGCAGAACGTTCTCCAGGGGAAATAACTATTAGCCCGATTACTCCACCGACCCAGAGCGAAACTGCGCCAACGTGAAAGATCAAGGAACCGATGGCTAATCCATGATTTCCCGCGCTGGAAGCATGGCTTTGAAAGAGAGGTATGAGAAGCGCGAGCATGGTAAGTGCCAGTGCAAAATACGTTGCACCAACTTTTCTCGCTCGAGCGATCAATACCAGTGCACCGATTCCCATGATGATTTGAAAGATGTAATCGCGACCGATGCTGGTCGATGTTAGAAAGCTCCATATTGTCGCTGAGTTGAATGCATCTAGGAAACCGCCACCCAGCAAGTTTGCTAGCTCGGTAATCACTCCCCCGACGCTGGTGACTATCCAGACAATTGTGGCAAGTAGGGCTAAGTTCTTAATGCGTATAGCTTCGGGGCGCAACTTTCCGCGATCTTCGCCGAGCAAGAATCCAATGGCGAAGGTCAATCCAATGGCAACGATTATTGCGACTAGATAAAGATCTTTAACGATCGGAAGCAGGAACGCAACAAGAGAGTTTGTACTTTGCAAGTGGTTATGAAGATCGACCACTGCGCTTACGAGAATTATTTCTCGCCTCGCTCATGTGCGCGACGATGACGCCCCTTGCGGGCCTGGATCCAAATCATGCGGGCATACCAGAGTAGGAAGAGCGCAACGATGGTGGCAATCCCCAGAAATACCAAGATGGTGATGCTTGCAGAAGAACTGCCTGTTGACTTCTTCGGAATTACCGTTGAGGTAACGGTAGGACTTGGAGTTGCACCTGGTGATGTAACGGTTGCAGGTGCATTAAAAAGAAATGTGTACGAACCAGTTACTGGGTCATCCGTCGGGCTCAACAAGGTGTACGAAACGGTATAAATTCCCGTAACAGTAAGCGGCTTAAGTCCAACCACCGCGGTGGTATCGGCGATCGTCAACGAACCATCATCGACTTTAAGATTGTTGGGATCTGTAACAGTGAGGCTATTTCCATCGGGCAAGAGTGAGGTAGCGGCACTCACCGAGATCGCATTGGGGGCTTGAGAAAGCACGGCGCCTACAGCTGGAACGGTGGAGACGACGCTATTCGCCTGCGCGCTCGGGGCTAAAAAGGTGCTGAGACCCACGAAAGCGGCAATTACAGCCATTCGAGCCAGCTTGCTCCGAACTAGATTGCGCATTGCCAGCCCTTCATTCCGCCAGAGAGCCGCAAAACCGCCCTCAATCCCTCGTGGATTAGAACCTATCCTCTCACCTCTTTACACTTACCTCCATGCCGACCTACGAATACGCGTGCGCCGACTGCGGTCACCAATTTGAGCAGTTCCAGGCCTTCTCTGAAGAGCCGATTTTGACCTGCCCAGAATGCAAGGGCGAACTCCGCAAGGTCTATTCCAACGTTGGCGTGGTCTTTAAAGGGACTGGTTTCTACAAGAACGATTCTCGTCCGGCTGCATCTAGTTCTGGCGAATAATTAAAAATACGAATTAGCCGTGGTGCGGAGGCTTATCCGCCGCGATCTCTGCTTCGCGTCGGGCTTCATCATCATCGCGCGGATCAATCTCATCCTGCGTTACCTTCGGCAAAATATTTGAGTCGCTCATTATTTCCCCGCTCTCGAGTTGTTTGCTCTCATTGCCAGATCTAATCCATCAAGCAAATCTTCAAATGCCGCTTCGGGCAGATGCCCTTCCACGATCAGGGTTGAAGCTCCTTGCACCGCCGTCCAGGAAAGCAATTCGCCATACTTACGCATTGACTTGGAAATCACTCCGGTAGCCAGCAGATCATCGAGGCACTCCGTCAGCATGATGAAGGCACCATTACCCTGATGATCGCCTTGTTTCTCAATCTTGCAAAAGCCACCGAACATCAAGCGAAATAGATTGGGTTCTTTATTTGCCCAGCGGAAGTAAGTGCGTCCCAATTCGCGATAGCGCAATTTGGCGGCGCGGGCCGAAACTCCAGGAATTTTTGCCAGCGCTTCGCGCTGCATATTCGCCAGGTCAATGAAGAGCTTGTCGCCGACCCCGGAAATCAGAGAATCTTTATCTGGGAAGTAGTGATAGACGGCGCTGGGGCTCACACCGACTTGCTCGGCTACCGCTCGCAACGAGAGATGATCGGGTCCAGTCTGACGGACTAGATCAAGTGCCGCATCTACGAGAGCTGCTTCCAAATCGCCATGGTGGTAATTCTCTCGAGTAACCCGCTTACGTCGGACGACATTTGTTATGGACACGCCGAAAGTATCCCCCTTAACTTGACAATGTTCAAATCGACACCCCATAATCTGAACACTATTCAGATACCGACCACACCTGAAAGGCATCACCCATGTTTGAGAAACTCGGCCACAGCCTCGTACGCCGCCGCAAGGCAGTTCTGGCACTCTTTTTTGTTATCTTGATTGTCGCCGGCGCAAGCAGCGCCCTGCTCATCCCGCGTCTTAGCAGTGGTGGATTCAACGATCCCTCCAGCCAGTCAGCGAAGGCTGATGCCTACCTAGCGTCCACCTTCCACGTTAAGGATCCTGCCCTGGTGCTTGTTGTTGATAGCAAAACCGCAGTGACTGATCCAATAACGGTCGCAGATGCCGCCCTTCTTGAGAGAGCAATTTCAAGTGAAACTGGTGTTACCAAAGTTCTCTCCTATTGGTCCGCTGGAGGTGCCCCGGCACTCAAGAGCGTTGATGGTAAAGCTGGTTTTCTCTTTGTTTACACCGCAAATAACGACCCTGGTGGATCTACCGATCTCGCCAAACTCATTCAAAAGAAATATGACGGCAATTACAAATCACTGCGCGTTTACGTTGGTGGATTCTCAACGATCAGTTATGCCATCTCCTCAAAGATATCCAAAGATCTCGCAGTAGCGGAGTCGATTTCAATTCCGCTGACCTTCCTTCTCCTGCTCTTTATATTCGGTGGCCTTATCGCATCGGCGATGCCGCTGGTCGTGGGGCTTAGCGCAATCCTTGGAACCTTCCTGATCCTCTATCTCATCAGCCTTGCTACGGGTGTAAGCATCTTCGCCCTCAACCTAACAACTGGTATGGGACTCGGCCTCGGCATTGATTATTCACTTCTCATGGTGAACCGATTCCGCGAAGAGCTCCACTCCGGGAAGTCAGTCGAAGATTCGATAGCACGCACAGTTGCTACCGCCGGTCGAACCGTCTTCTTCTCCGGACTCACAGTCCTAGTCACAATTTCTTCCCTCATGTTCTTCCCGCTGATGTTCCTCAAGTCATTTGGATACGCTGGTATTGGAGTTGTCTTCACCGCAGTCTTCGGAGCTCTTATTCCGCTACCTGCGATCTTGGCGATACTGGGAACCCGAATCGACAAGTTTGTTGTTCGCAAGAGCGCTATTACCCCTAAAGAAGATGGCCGTTGGGCTCAAACTGCTCGCTTTGTCATGAAGCGTCCCGTGGCAGTTGTGGTATTTGTTCTAATGATTCTCGCCATCCTCGCTACCCCGATCAAAAATATTGTCTTCTCGGAAGTCGATAGCAGAGTGCTTCCAGCCAATAACCAGGCGGCAATAGCTTCGGCAGTCTCGATCGCACGTTTCGATGGGCAGACCGCCAATCCGATAGAAATCATTATTCCCGGAGGGGCTGCGTATCAAGATCAGTTGGCAACATATTCTGCCGATCTTGCAAAGGTGAAGAACATCGTTGCAGTGTCGGAACCTCAAATAGTGGGTAACGATGTTCGGATTTCGGCAACCTTCTCAATTAGTTCCCGCACAACGCAGGCCGAAACAATGATCAATGCGGTTCGTAACGTTCCGGCACCTTTCAAAACACTTGTCGGTGGCACCGCTGCTGATTACACGGATACTCAAGCGGGAATTTCACGAACGGTTCCCTGGGCACTTGGTTGGATCGCCTTGTCGGTGTTGTTGCTTCTCTTTATGTACACCGGCTCGATCATCTTGCCGATTAAAGCCGTTGTTCTCAATATCCTTTCGCTGGGGGCAACTATCGGAGCGCTCTCGTGGATCTTTATTGAGGGACATATGACCTGGCTGGTGGGCTCCTTCACCAAGACGGGCACCATCGATACCTCCATGGTGATCTTGACCTGCATCGTGGTCTTTGGTCTTTCGATGGACTATGAAGTTTTCTTACTCTCTCGCATTAAGGAAGAGCATGACGCGGGTCGCTCCAATATTGATGCGGTAGCTACTGGACTACAGAGATCTGCGCGCATCATTACTTCAGCGGCTGTTCTCCTAGCCGTTGTCTTCGCGGTATTTCTTACCAGTGGCGTTACAAACATCAAGACGCTGGGCTTTGGCGTTGCCTTCGCGATCCTTTTGGATTCAACGCTGGTTCGCGCACTATTAGTTCCGGCCCTGATGCGACTCTTCGGAGAACGCAACTGGTGGGCACCAAAGGCGCTCAAGCGCTTCACTATTAGCCACTAGGCAAAGAAAAGTCGATTGTGTCCCAGACCGGAGTTGAACCGGCGACCTACCGCTTAGGAGGCGGTTGCTCTATCCACTGAGCTACTGGGACTAGGGGTACTGGGTGCCTAGTTTAATCGGGCAAATTCACACCAACTTCACAACTCAAGAGCCAATTCTTCACATGATTTTACAAGGCTACCCTCTAGAATTGCCCCGTGCCGCAGAAGATCTGGGGCTTTCGAAGGAGTCGAAAATGAAGAAGCTCACCTCTCGTAAGTTTGCGAGTGTGCTTGTAGCAGGCGCGCTTATCCTAGGCGGCTCGGTTGCATTCACCGCATCTGCAAATGCCGCAGGCAAGCAAGGAACAGCCTGCACAAAATTGAATTCAAAGTCAGGTGTCTACACCTGCGTTGCTAACCCACTGAAGACAACTCCAAAGCTCGTCTGGGCTACTGCGAACTGCATCAGCGCTCAAGCCGGTTACCTTGGAAGCATCACTGATTTAGCTACGTACACAAAAAATGCCAGCAACGCCACCACTCAGGCACAGAGCCTGCTCGCTTCATATCAGAATGCGTTGACCGTGGCGCAGAACTCTTTAAATGAAATCATGAATACCAAGGTCTTCCCGATTGAATACACCCCCGGTACGCGTACTCCATCGGTGACGGCGATTGGTTTTAACGCAGCTATTGCGGCATATACCGCCAAGCTCGCAGCCGACCAGGCCGGAATTGATAAGTACACAGCAGCCCTAGCCAAGGATGTTGTCGGAAGTGTTCAAGCCAAGAGTGATCAGAAGTCAATCAATGCCTACCAGCTCGGAATGAAGAGCCGCCAAAGCACAATCGATCTTCTGAAGCGACAAGTTGCACGTATCAATACAACTATCACAAATGATCAGACCTCAATCGCCACGTGGACCTCAACCGTCAACGGCTCAATTGCACAACAGAAGGAACTAACTGCCCAACTTAAGGCGTCGACAACTTCTGCGAAATCAACTCGTGCGCTCGCATGTAAGGCTGGTTTGTAAGACTAAATACAAATAGGCCTCATACCGCCAAGTACCTGGTGCATAAAGCGCTAGGTACTTGGCGGTTCTTCTTTGTATTACGAGCAGAAAATCTATTGTTCGCCGAATAAGGGATTAGTTAGCCTCTTGCGATGGCTATCGGTACCGCGCGGACCTACATCAAACTACGCGTTGCGGTATTTGTCCTATTGTTCGTGCACATATTCATGCGGCTGATTTGGCCCACTCCAAGCGTATTTGCCGATCTATACATTTATAACGCGGTGGCTCTCTTAATCGTGGCAGTTGCTTACTTTGCCCCACCTTTTAATGACCAATTGGCTCGCCTTGCTTTGAGCGCGGCACTTTTTCTATGGGCCATCGGGTCAATTGCCACTGCCTGGAATGACTTTTACAGTTCAACAATCTGGCCCAATCTCTCTGACCTTTGTTACATCCTCTTTTATCCGCTCATTTTATTTGCGTTGATTAGAGCGCTCACCGCCCATCGTAAATTTCAAGCGTTGGAATTGCTGGATGTGGTCATCATTATCTTCGGCTTTTCCACTTTGATTGCTGCACTCTTCCTAAAGAGCGCCATGGTGCACTTCCTCGGAAGTTCAACAAGCGTATTTCTCTCAATTCTCTATCCAATTGGCGATGTTGTTTTGCTTTCCATGGCCCTCATCATCGTAATAGTGCAACGGCGGGCGCTGCGGTCGCTGCTCTTCTTGCTGGCCATAGCCACATTTACAGCTACCGATATCTACTTTTTGTATAAGTCAGCGACGACTGGTTACACCTTCGCCCAGTTGACCGACGATGGCTGGCTCTTCGGACTCATATTGATGGCTGAAGCGTTGTGGCACCATGGCGGCGAAGCAGAGATCAGCGAACGGATCATTACAACATCCATCACCGTTGCGATGATATTTAGTGGAGCAATACTGACTATCTCGGCGCTGAAGCGAGGTTATCTACCCGATGTCGCACTGATTCCAGCGATTGCCACTGTTGCACTCGCGGTCGTTCGAATGGCGGTGGCGCTTAAAGATGCAAGAAGTGCGGCCACTAATCTCGAACTCTCTCGCATCGATGAACTGACCGGTCTGGCCAATCGTCGACGCTTCATGGCAGAGATCGAGTTGATGGGTAACAATCCGGGCACACTGCTCTTATTGGATTTAGATGGTTTCAAAGCGGTGAATGACACCTTGGGACATGGCGCCGGAGATGAATTACTTCGCCAAATTTCGCTGCGTTTTTCCCGCGTGGTTCCCCACGGCGCTCTCCTGGCTCGTCTAGGCGGAGATGAGTTTGGAGTAGTGATACCTGGTGGAGTGAGAAGCGGGGCGGAAGTTTCGATGGCTCTATCCTCGACGGTAAGTTATCCCTTTGTTGTGGAGAGCCATGAGGTTTCTGTTGGAGTTAGCATCGGCCGCGTTATCAATGACGGTAGCAACGAGTTGATGCGACGCGCAGATACTGCAATGTATGAAGCTAAGCGGGCTGGTGGGGGTTCGGTGCTTTGGCAGCCTTGATTTCATCTAAACGGGCCAGCGACTCCAGCCGCTCGCGCGCATGATCAACGATGGGTTGCGGGTACCCATTGGCGTTACCAGCTAAAACTTCCCATGGCGTATGAATTTCCGGTGCGGATAAATGCGCTAGTTCGGGAACAAAACGTTTAATGTAATTTCCCTCGGGATCGAAACGGCGCCCCTGCTCTACTGGATTAAAGACTCGATAGTAGGGTGATGCGTCCGTACCGCAGCCAGCGGTCCACTGCCATCCATGTGAGTTGGAAGCAACATCGTTATCAATTAAATATTTCATGAAGTAATCAGCACCATGGCGCCATTCGATGTGGAGATCTTTTACTAAGAACGATGCAACGACCATCCGCGTGCGATTGTGCATCCAGCCCTCTTGGCGCAATTGGCGCATCGCCGCATCAACGATTGGGTAACCAGTTCTACCCTCACACCAGGCGATGAATTTTGCACCAGGTTCGTCGTAACGCATGGCGGCAAAAGCTGGTGCGTAATAGTCACGGGAGGTGTGTGGATTGTGGTGCAAAACATCGGCATAGAACTCACGCCAGGCGATCTCTTTGCGGAAGACCTCGTGCGCTGGGGTTTGATTAAGACCGGCGAGCAGGGTGCGGGGGTGGATTTCACCCCAACGCAGGTGCGGGCTCAATCGGCTCGTTCCCGCAACGCCAGGGATGTTTCTCTGCTCGTCGTATTCGGACAAGGCCTCCCCTTTAAAAGCGCTCCAGCGGGCCAGTGCGGCCCTCTCTCCCGCCTCTTGGATATCCACACCTGCTGGCGCGCTCCACGTGGGCAGATTCCGCTCTGCGGCCGTCGGCTCAACAAATCTAGGGTTGCTGGGGGCAAAGATGGGCGGGCGCCAGCCGTGGGTCTGCCACGCTCGAAAGAAGGGTGTGTAGACCCGATAGTTAGTTCCATCTGGCTTTCGAACTCGTCCCGGCGCAATGGCATAAGGAGAGCCCGCGTACTCCACTTCTAAGCCTGCGGCGGCGAGCTCTCTTTCGACTGCTGCTCCATAGGGCGCAAAATCGCGAGCGGCGTGAATAGAGGTAATTCCATATCGCGCTGAAAGATCCTTTAAAACATCAACATGCGTTCCGGACACAACTGCGAGTTTGCCCCCTACAGATTCATTTAATCTCATTAAGGAATCCGCTAGATAGGCGCGGCGATATGGACCCGCCCTTTGTGCAACCTCTTCATCCATAATAAAAAGCAATAGCGTCTCATCTGCTGCAGCGAGGGCATCAAGTAGTGCGGGGTTATCCGCTAAACGAAGGTCGCGTCTAAACCAGAAGAGAGATCGCGTGGCCATGCCGTTATCCTTTCATAATGCAGATCGTTAAGCAGTTTCAAGTTCGAGGTGCGGCGGGCGAAGTCAAGCGAGCACTCTTGGCAGGTCGAACGGTAGATTTTTGGGCCCCCGCTAATCCGACACCCTTCCTTCTTGTTACTCACGACGGTCAAAACATCTTTGATAAAACCACATCCAGTCGCAATCGCACCTGGGAATTAGCAGGCACCGCCACAAAGGTGGCGGCTCAATTCGAAATACCCGCGCCGGTCATCATCGCGGTCTTTCACTCGTCCAATCCCAGTGACCCCTACGGCCGCGGCAAAGATCTAGCACCGCAAGATGTCTTTACCGGCGGCGTTGAACCAGTTGTGAATCTCTCCGGGATTTGGCCGACGCCAGAACCGACATTCCCGCTATCGGAGCTTCGCGGAAATCAGTACATCAAGGAGATCGCTGAAACGATCGTGCCGTCACTATGTAACTATCTAGGTCATGAAATTGTTCCCGAAGGATCAGCAGTCCTCGGTGCGAGCATGGGAGGATTAGCTGCCCTTAACACCTTAGCTCGCTACCCCGATATCTTTCATACCGCGCTCTCCTTCTCTCCGCATTGGATCGTGGGGAAAGAGCCGCTGGTGGAAAGGTTGATGGGTGCCCTACCCGCACCTGGGAATCACAATATTTGGATGAGCCGCGGAACAAAGGGACATGATTCTCGCTACGGCCCTTATCAAGAATTGGCGAATGATTTAGCACTCGCGGCTGGTTATAAATACGGAAGAGATTTAGCGACCCCGGTTTTCAACCATACGAGTCATAACGAACGATCGTGGTCGAGCTACGTCAATCAAGCCCTGCGCTTTTGGCTTTCGCGATAACTACTTGGTTGTGAAAGTTTTTACGGCGCTGGTAGCACTAACGCCATAAGAGTCCGTTGCAATGGTTTCGAATTGAATGACCGACTTTCTAGGAAATGTAGAAAGCATTGGGAATACTCGGTAGAGACCGCTGGCCTTCGGATCAGGTGAAAAAGTGGGTGCGGAGTCCACACCAAGGCTCTGCCAAGCCCCACTACCGATTCGATACATGAAGGCCACATCAACAAAGGGTGCGCCCTTGGCCGTGGCATCAATCTCCAATTGAGTTGGCTCCACCAAATCTGGAATGACCTTGGCAACCACCGTCGACAGTTTTGCTGCTTGCTTGACCGGAGTGTTAGCTGTGAATACCGCCCAACCTAACGCGGGAAGCGTGACTGTCGTCTTTCCGGATTTCACACTCGTTTTTCCATGACCGCTCTGCAGAATCCATGAGGAATTACTCGCGTTGTTTGCAAAGGTTGCCACCGCGGCAGCGGAATAAGCATTGAACGCAACTAGAACCTCTTGATGGGTCGAGCTATCAAATCGACTAAAGGCAAATATTCCTTTATCCGCATAATCGGTTCGCTGACTCCCATTCGCCAGGGCTGGAAACTTGTCTCGCAAAGCAGTGAGCGTACGAATCGTATTTTGCAACGGGTTGGTTGTATTGAAACTGCTGCTCTTTTCAATGAAATCTCCACCAATTCGGTATTGAGACTGCCAACTGAGCACACCAGTTGGAAAGAGATCCTGTCTCGCTTCCTTGTCGTTGCCACCAGTCATGCCAAATTCATCTCCATAATAAACGATGGGAACACCGCGAATTGTAAAGAGCAGGGCGTGGGCCAATTGATCCCGCTTGAGTGCAACGCTGGCGTCATTCGCCTTGGCAACGATGAAGGAACCAATTCGACCCATATCGTGGTTACCCAAAAAAGTACCTAAGCCATTGGAGTTGGTCGTTGCTGTTGTATAAAGGTCATCGGTGTTGAAATATGCCCCAAGGATTGATGTATCAAAATTGTTTACGTACCCAACCATGGCTGCCTGAATCGGAAAATCTAAAACCTCATTGAAAGAAGCGTTCTTCACCCAATAAGAAGTGTTGTGCGGATTGGCGTCATAGATCTCTCCCCACATCGGGAAAGAACCTTTCCCTTGCGTAAAGGCCGCCTGACGCATAGCGGGAAGAAAAACATTCCAGAATTCCTTGTTTATATGGCGCGATGAATCAATACGAAAGCCATCGATGCCGGTATCGGTTATCCAATTGCTAAAGACATCAACCCAGCCTTTCACTACTGCCGGGCTCTCGGTGAAGAGATCATCTAACCCAAAGAAATCTCCAAATTGCATCGATTCATCTGACGACCCGACATCACCGCGATTGTGGTAATTCAGGGGGTCGTTGAGCCAGGGCGGACTCTTTATATTTGCGAGCTGCGGGGCAATTACTGGGGTCTTTGGAAAACTGGTCGATGCGCTGAGTTGATCCAGCGTTGGAAATGCCGAAGAACCGGCAACCTTCACGGCATCGAAAGTTGAACCGGCGATGGTCTTATACGGCTGGTCGGCTAAGCCAACATATGAACCTCCTTGGAGATAATGAATCACATTTGCCGTGTGGTTGACGACGATATCTAAAATGACTTTCATCTCTTGTGAGTGCGCATCGCTAACAAATTCTTTGAAATCCGCCATTGTTCCTAGGTGCGGATCGACTTGATCGAAGCCCACTCCCCAGTATCCGTGATAGGCCGCGCTCTTGCCATCTTCTGCGACGGGAAGCTGACGAACAACGGGGGTTACCCAAATTGCGGTGAAACCCAGGGACTTAATATATGGAATTCGATTTATTAAACCGCGGATATCTCCACCGTGATAAAAGGCCGGACTAGAAGCAAGGAAGCCTGTTTTCGTTTGATCACCAGTAAATCCGCCGGTGTCGTTGGTGGGATCCCCATTTTCAAATCGATCAAGCATTACAAAATAGATCATTTCGGGATGGGCTGTGGCAGGCGCAGCCGCCTTAGCAGGTAAGCCTGTCGCCGTAAGAGCCAGGATTACAAAGAGCAAAGCGAAGGATCGAGCACGCTTCAAAAATTTAACCTTTAACAGAGCCAGCGGTTAATCCGCTGATGATGTATTTCTGAAGTGAGAGGAATATTGCTACCAAAGGAATTGAGGCGATGATCGAACCTGCTGCAAATGGACCCCAGTTGGATGCATATTGACCGCTAATAAAGCCTTGCAAGCCGACTGCGATCGTTCGAGCGTGCATATCGACCAAGAACAAACGAGCGAGAATGAACTCATTGAATGTACCGATAAAGCTCAGCAAACTGACCACGGCGAGAACAGGTGCGGCTAGCGGTACAAATATCAGCCAGTAAGTCTGCACCGCGCTAGCACCATCTACTCGAGCAGCTTCATCTAGCTCCAAAGGAATCGAATCCACGAATCCTTTGAGCAACCAGATATTTACCCCCATGGCTCCGCCCATATACACGAGCAGCAGTCCAGGTTGGGTACCAAGTCCAATACGTGGAGCGAATGAGTAAACGCGCTCCATGATCACGTAGACGGCCGAGAGGGAGAGAATCGCTGGAAACATTTGAACGAGAAGCAGAAGTTGCAGACCCTGCTTCTTACCTTTAAATCGTAAACGACTAAAAGCGAAGGCAGAGGCGGCTCCTATGACAACGGAGAGAATTGCCACGGTTCCGGCAATCATGATCGAGTTCTTCATCCAAACTAGATAAGGAATTGTTGGACTACTGAAAAGCATGTGGAAATTGCGGAAGGAGATCGTCTTAGGGATAAATGAAGTTACCTGCAGACTTCCCGTAGGACTCAGAGCCGAGAGGAAGACGAGATAGATCGGAAAAAGGACGAAGAAGCAGATGACAAGGGCAAAAGCGTGGCGCCATAAATCTTCCTTCAGGAACTTTTTCATTTGAATGAATCCAATACCTTAGATCGTCTGATTCCATACAAGGATATCGAGGCGATGATGACGAAGATAACTACCGAAATTGCGCTAGCTAATCCCAGATTTTGCGTTCCAGCGCCGAAGGCAATTTTGTAGGTATAACTGATCAAGATATCGGTGGAGCCCGCAACATCTCCTCCGAGTGTGTTCGACGGCCCACCACCAGTGAGCAGATAGATAATGTTGAAATTATTGAAATTGAAGGCGAACGATGCAACGAGCAACGGCGAGACCACCTGTAACAGTAGAGGCATGGTTATTTTGCGGAAAATTTGGCGATTTGAAGCGCCGTCGATGGCCGCAGCCTCTGACAGTTCCGCCGGGATCGCCTGGAGCGCGCCACTACAGATGAGATAGAAGTACGGGAAGCCCAACCATAAGTTGACGATAATTACCGCGGCTCTTGCATACATGGCATTTTGGAACCAATGCACGTGCGTTCCAAAGAGATGGTTGATCGCACCGAATTCGGTGTCAAACATGCCACCCCAGATCAAAATGCTCATGATGCTCGGCATCGCGTACGGCAAGATAAAGATAGATCGATAAATTCTGCGGCCGAAGAGTTTGCGGTTCATAATCATCGCTACAAACAAACCGAGTGCAAACTGAGTAAGTACCGTCAATGAGGCGAAAACCATGGTCCAGATAAATACTTTGATAAGCGGCTTTCGAATTTGCGGATCTGTAAATAACTTGGTGTAGTTAGAGAACCAAATTGGTGCGCGCCAGCCTGGCTGCAGGAATTCCGCCTTATTCGCTACATTGGCGTAATCACCTCGCCCATTGTCTTTATAAATGGCGCCGGTTTGAACATTTGTAAAAGTGTCGGTGGATGAGTTAAAGGTCAACGTTTGACTCTTCAGCGAGGCAACGTTGCTACCCTCGATGGTAATAAAGTAAGCAGAAGAGTATTTAAAGCGAGTATCCGCAAGCTTCTGATCAACTGCATTCTGTTGATCGGGAGTTAACGGATGAAATCCCGGAGCTTTAGTGGCATCGCCATTGCCATCGACCGCGACGGTCGCTGGATCTAGGTCGGTCTTTGTGGTGGCAGTTGAAAGGAAATACACCTTATTTGTGGGGTCGGAGGCCAAGATTTCTAAGTTTTTAGCGTTGTCCTCACCAACAATGATGTCAAAAGTCGTCTGATTGGCATCAGGCCTAATGCCGGTGGCGATGATTCTCTCAATTGCGACCGGCTTTGAAATGTAATTACCGGTTGAGTATTGGAAGCCAGACATCGCAACGGTATAAAGAATTGGCCCGACAACGAAGGCGAAGAGAAAGAGCATCCCGGGCAGAAAGAACTTCATCGGGATCGAATAATTTGTGAGGTACGTCAGCGCTATTGCAATCAATCCGACGGTAAGAAAGCCAGAGATCGCGTATTCGCGTTTGGCAAAGGAACTCATGATGAGCATAAGCATGAGCGAGGAGACAAAAGCAACCACGATGTACTTAAGGGTCACCGTGACCTTGCGGTTAAAGAGCTTCTCCACTTTAGCTATCCGTTCATTAAATTGGGCAGATTAACAACGGTAAGAGAAATTGGTGGGCAAAAGTTCTTGCCCACCAATTTCGATAGAACAGATCCTACTATTAGCAGGATTTAGAGCTGTGGAATTCCAGCAGCAATGTTGGCCTGGAAGAAGGTATCCATCTTCTGAGCCGACGCTAGTGGATCTTTTCCGTTAACTAGAACATCGGTCCAGAAAGCTGGAAGAAGATCCCAGTAACTCTTTCCGCCCGGTGCTCCGTTGAGGATTGCACCAATCTGTGGAATACCAGCAACAGCGCCTGACTTACCGAAGCCCTTTTGAGCTGCAGAGATAGAGGCATCTTTTTGCGCAGCCTTTTGAGCAGGTGGACGCAATTCGATGTTCTCGTAGGCAATTGCACCAGCGGCTGATCCAAAGAAGTTGTTGAGCAAGCTCTTAGCGCCTTGATCGACTCCGTGAGCTGCTGCATAAACGGTCAA
The DNA here is from genome assembly GCA_037128715.1 of Actinomycetes bacterium. Classification (GTDB taxonomy): domain Bacteria; phylum Actinomycetota; class Actinomycetes; order Nanopelagicales; family Nanopelagicaceae; genus PALSA-747. Next base: position 7,971 of record JBAXVT010000006.1, on the reverse strand, counting down.
CATTGCGCCAGATACTGAAGCGAATGCTGAGCCATTCTTTCCGTGGAGAACGCCAGGAACAGGCATGAGGTTCATATCGAATCCAGCCTTGACGTAATCCTGCCACTCCCAGTTACCAATGATTGCGTAAGGAACAGTGCCAGCAAGGAATGCAGTCTTGCAACCGGTATCGGATGCAGGGAAGAAACCATTGCTCTTACCATTCTTATCCAAGAAGTACTTATTGATGTTTGCAGCAACAGTAGCTGCAGGAACTGGATCAGCTGTAGCACTTACGCTACCGGTAGGAGTCATTACATATGGAGCTCCACCGAGTGCGCCAAGAACAGATGCAGCGCCCCATGACATTCCGCCACCAGCAACACAGAGACCAGCAGTTAACTTTGCTGAAGTCTTGTTTGCGAGGTAGTAGTTAACCATTTGACCTAGTGTCGCAGGCTTGCCGGTGAGCTTTGAGTTGAAAATCATCCCTACGTTGTTGACATCAAGAGGAACTCCATAAAGAACGCCCTTATAAGAAAGGTCGAAGAAGTTGTTTGCTGTGAACTTTGAGCGAACTGCTGAAGACAAAGTAACTGGAGCTAACTTGCCTTGCTTGGCACCTGTTGGAACCCAGTCATTTGCACCGACCACGATATCTGGACCGGTGAGGGCAGTTGCATTGTCAAAAGCGGCCTTCAAAGCATCGAAGCTTGAGAAAGGAACGATCTTGATGGTGTAACCAGGAACCCAGTCACCCTTAGCGGTAATAACTTTCTGAAGGTTTGGTCCGCGTGTTTCGTCGGCCCAAACGATAATTGTCTTGGAGGCGGCGTGAACTGGTGCAGAGACGAAGCCTGAGATCAGACCTGCTGCAATAGTTACTGCGGCTACCTTTCCAAATTTGCTGCGAATCATGTGACTCCTTATTGAAAATAGAGCTCATCGAGGGATGAGGCTTGTAAGCGAATTTCAGTCCATAGCAAAGGGCAAGTCAAGCCTAAATGGCTGGGACTAGTATGAGTCGCTAGTGCTAGCCCTATTATCACGCTCAACAATGCGGGCGAATATTTATTGATGCCAAATCGTTATGGAACCGTTATTTTATAGGGACTACACGACGCACTAAAAATAAGAGATCCGGTGGAACTAAAATCCTATTTTAATTGTGCAGGTGATGGACTGTCTCGTCCCAGCCCTTAACATCTTTTGGACTACGTGGACCGGGTCCTACATAGCGAGCAGATGGACGGATGAGACGGCCGGTTCGCTTCTGCTCCAATATATGTGCAGACCAACCCGCGGTGCGAGCAGCTGTAAACATTGAAGTAAAGAGTGGCGCTGGAACTTCAGCAAAATCCAAAACGATCGCGGCCCAGAACTCGACATTGGTTTCTAGCACGCGCTCTGGATGACGCTCATGCAACTCGGCAAGTGCAGCTTGCTCAAGAGCAAGTGCGACTTCATAACGCGGTGCGCCCAACTCCTTAGCAGTACGTCGCAGCGTGCGAGCGCGAGGATCTTCGGCGCGGTAAACGCGATGGCCAAAGCCCATCAATCGCTCGCCGCGATCCATAACTCCCTTTACATAGGCTCGTGCATCACCCATCTGTTCAACGCCTTCAATCATGCTTAATACACGTGCAGGTGCTCCTCCGTGAAGTGGGCCTGACATTGCACCGATTGCACCAGAGAGAGAAGCAGCGACATCGGCACCGGTTGAGGCAATAACACGAGCGGTGAAGGTAGAGGCGTTCATTCCATGCTCTGCTGCAGATACAAAGTACGCATCTATAGCCCGAACATGGAGCGGATCAGGCTCTCCGCGCCAACGAATCAACATACGCTCCACGACGGTATGAGCTTTATCGATTTCTGATTCTGGAACTGCAGGATGAATTACTCCGCGCGCAGATTGTGCAACATATGAAAGAACCATGACTGATGCTCGTGCAAGATTTGAACGCGCCTCTTCATCTGAAATATCAAGAAGTGGTTTTAGCCCCCACGCAGGAGCCAACATTGCGATCGCTGACTGCACATCTACACGCACATCGCCGGAGTGCACCGGAAGCGGAAAGCGTTCTGCATTCGGCAGTCCTGGATTAAATTCATCATCAACTAAGAGGCCCCATACATTTCCAAAGGTGACGCGGCCTACAAGGTCTTCAATATCAACACCGCGATAGCGCAGCGCACTTCCCTCTTTATCTGGCTCGGCAATCGTCGACTCAAAGGCAATAACGCCCTCTAGGCCAGGCTTGAAATCATCGCTCACGGAAAGATCCCTCCAGAATTAGGTACGCCTATTGTTGCCCTAGAAGGTGCACGGTACAAACCCCAGGACCCAAATAGCCGAAAAGTGGAAAGTGACGTTAGATACACCTATGAGTACTCCATTGGACTCCAACTCCAGTCTAGGTCGCGATGCGATTCGTGCCATGCGCCGCTCCTATGGGGAGAAAGGGCTGGCAGAGGAAGATCTAGCTGCCGATCCCATCATTCAATTTCGCAATTGGCTTGCAGAGGCAGCACTCAATTCAGTGATCGTCGAGGCCAATGCCATGGTCCTGTCCACAGTCGGCGAAGATGGCCCGCAGTCGCGAACCGTCTTATTGAAGGATGTTTCCGATCTAGGATTTTCATTCTTCACAAATTATGAGTCCAACAAAGGCAGAGCAATCGCCGCCAATCCCAACGTCTCTCTTCTCTTCCCTTGGTATGCCATGGAGCGGCAGGTAATTATTCGTGGGGTTGCTGCGCAGGTATCGACGGAGGCAAGTAGCGAATATTTTGCAACAAGACCGTGGAGTAGCCAGATCGGCGCTTGGGCCAGTTCCCAATCTCAAGATTTGGAATCGCGAGAGCACTTACAAAATCGCTTCGATGAATTTGCGGAGAAATTTCCTGAGGGAAATCCCGTCCCGATGCCTGCGCATTGGGGGGGATATCTTGTTTCTCCTCGATCAATTGAATTCTGGCAAGGTCGCTACTCTCGGCTGCACGATCGCTTGATATTCACCGCATCAGGCTCGGATTGGCAACTCGCGCGCTTGCACCCATAGGTATGCCTTAAGGTTTGGACATGAGCGATATTCAAATCCCAACTAACCTCAAACCTCGCGATGGACGTTTTGGATGTGGCCCTTCCAAGATAAGCAGTTCAGCCCTGGCAGTTCTTTCGAATAGCAACGCGCTCCTGCTTGGAACCTCCCACCGCCAGGCACCCGTTAAAAACTTGGTCAAAGAGGTGCGTGCCGGGCTCGGCGAACTCTTCGCAATTCCCGCTGGATATGAAGTAGTCCTCGGAAACGGGGGCTCCACTGCATTCTGGGATATCGCCACATTTAATTTGATTGAAAAAAAATCGCAACACCTTGTCTTCGGTGAGTTCTCTTCCAAGTTTGCTGCCGCCGCAAAAGAAGCCCCATTCTTGGATGATCCCACCGTAATTAAATCAGAGCCAGGCACCCATCCAACCGCGGTGGCTGAAGCTGGCGTAGATGTATATGCGCTCACGCATAACGAGACCAGCACCGGGGTCGCAGCACCAATCATTCGTCCTGCAGGTACCGAAGGGGCGCTCGTGCTCGTCGATGCGACCAGCGCCGCCGGCGGGCTCGACGTTGACCTGGCGCAATGCGATGTTTATTACTTTGCTCCGCAGAAGTCGTTCGCCTCTGATGGTGGCCTCTGGATAGCGATCATGAGCCCAGCCGCTATTGCTCGCGTAGAAAAGATCAAGGCATCTGGTCGTTGGATCCCTGCCTTCTTCGACCTCACCATTGCAATCGAGAATTCTCGGCTAGAGCAGACCTATAACACCCCTGCCTTGGCGACCCTCGTACTACTCAATGAACAAATTAAATGGATGAATGCCGGTGGCGGCCTCTCCTTCGCCGCGGGGCGCAGCAGCGAATCTTCTGATCATCTCTATCAATGGGCAGAGAACACCTCATTTACAACCCCGTTCGTTGAAAATCCCGCCGCGCGTTCGAAAGTCGTAGGGACAATCAATTTCGACGATTCAATCGATGCAATGGCTGTTGCCAAGGCCTTACGCGCCAATGGAATCGTAGATACCGAGCCTTATCGCAAACTTGGGAAGAACCAATTGCGCATCGCGATGTTCCCCGCAATTGATCCCGATGATGTTCGCGCACTTACAGCGTGCATTGAATTCGTTGTTAAGGAGTTGACCAAGTGATGAGTAATAAGATGCGTCGCAGAGTAACTATTGGAGTTTTAATGCTCTTGTTCTTGCTGGCAGTACTAGGCAGCGTTGGGGTACTTAAGTAAACGCTTTCTCATCAATGTATATATAAGCAGTGCCCCCAGTGTTGTAATCGCACCGCAGATTGCAACCGTCGTTCGGACCCCTGCCGCATCAGCTAGCCATCCGATTAAGGGTGAGCCAATGGGGGTTGCTCCGAGAAAAATCAGCAGATAGAAACCCATCACTCGTCCCCGCAACTCGTGCGGAGTTGTCGTTTGAACGTAGGTGTTAGCTGAGATCATTGTCGTGAGCGCAAAGAATCCGCAGAACGGGAGCATCAACGCATAAGTTGGATAATTGGGCATGTAGGCCTGTGCAATTACCATTAGCCCAAAAATGCCAGAGAAGGTCATGATGAAGAGTGGTTTTCGCTTTTGATCCAACCGGGTCGAGACGATCGCAGCGCCAAGTGAACCGATCGCCAAGACGCTTCCCAGCAAACCAAACGCCCCGGCATCTTTATGGAATATCTTTGTTGATATTAGGGCATTAAATATCTGAAAATTCAGACCGAAGGTAGAGGCAAAGAATACGGTAGCGATAATTGCCACTAAATCGTGCCTGCTCTTGATATAGCGCAACCCCTCCATGATCTTGCGATCTTTATTATCCCGGGGTAAACGATGGAGGTCCTCCGGTCTCATTCGAGCCAGTGCCACAATAACGAAAAAGAAGGTGCAGGCATTGAGTAAAAATGAGGGTCCCGTATGGAAATACTTAATCAAGATTCCTGATACCGCTGGGCCAATCAGCCTTCCCAAATTGAAGTTGGCTGAATTCAAATTCACTGCATTAGCAATATCACTCTTGCCTACAAGTTCTGAAGTAAATGCTTGACGAACCGGTGCATCCAGCGCTCCAAAGAGTCCTAAGAAGAATGCCAAGATAAAGACCTCGGTGAGGTTTACGCGATGCGAAATTATCAACCATCCCAGGATTGCGGCGGTTATACCTCCTCCCGCATTTGTGATTATCAATAGCTTGCGTTTATCTAAACGATCTGCCAGCGAGCCGGCATACAAACTAAAGAGCAACATGGGTAGGAATTGCAATCCAGTCACGATTCCAAGTTCAGAGCCGCCCTTGTGTAGGTCGCTTACTACTAACCAATCTTGTGCAACTCGCTGCGCCCAGGTACCAATATTCGAGCCCATGTTGGCGATAAAAAAGAGTCGGAAATTGCGATGCTTGAAGGAGCGCAACGCACCTTCATCCGATGACATACCGCAAGTCTACAAGCGTTCTCTTGTGGCTCAGGAAGTATGCTCGCCTGGTGAGACAAACACTCCCGATTGTAATTCTAGGAACCTCTGCTTGGTTCATCGCGCTGGTAATCGAATTAGCAACCAGCGCTAAAAGCACATCAATTTGGATCTGCCTCGTTGGAATAGGGCTAGGGCTCTTTGGGACGGGCTACATCCTTCGCGGTATGCGTCGCAAACGCTGAGAAATAACTTGAAGAGTTAACCCTCGATCTGCCCGGCAATTCCGCGCAGCACTTTTCCTAAGCGCTCCGCTTCAACATTCGTTGGATAACGCCCATGACGCAGGCCATTTCCGACCTTATCGAGCATTTTGATGCTGTCTTCAATGATGGTTGCAAGGTCATCGGCATTGATGCGGGTATTAGCGACAACCGATGCGGGCTCGTCAATGATTCGCACCGAGAGCGCCTGCGGACCGCGACGGCCTTCAGCAACGCCAAACTCCAGCTTGGTTCCCGGCTTCACGGAAGGAACTCCGGTAGGTAGGGCAGAGGCAGCGAGGTAAACATCTTCGCCCTCTTCTGATGAGATAAAGCCAAATCCCTTTTCGAGGCTGAACCACTTAACGCGACCAATAGGCATTAGCTTCTCCCTTCATGCGTTCACAATTATCGCCCGACGGGCGTTAATAAGGCCAGCGCTTGCGCTGGCAAGAGGATTAGTTTATCGGATGAAGTACGGGCTCGGTACAGAGTTAAATAGGGCTACTCGGGAACGATCAGGGCTTGTGAGTGCGCACCACAGCCATGATCAACTGAAACCACGCGGGCATCTTCCGGCGAGAGCGCATTGGCGCAGACCCCGAATGCCGAACGCAGCGATCCAGCGATTGGGATAAAGAAGCCACAGCCATGGCAAGGCAGTGGGGCATATTGAGCAATGGGAGTATTTGGACCGCGGTCGCTTTCATACCAACGCTTGCTGGCGGCATCCCGACCCACGATCGAAAGAACGCGGGCTCGCCCAAGTCCTAGCTCAATCTGTTCTGCGAGTACCAACTCTTCTTCACCCGGAAGAGCCTCGAACCCAGGTACCAAACGCAGATCATCGGCAGAGGTTGGGACAATATCTCCAACGCCAACATCGCCGGGTTCTAAACGCTCTTTATAAGGGATCCACTCTGGTGCAACAAGAGAATCGACGCCTGGGAGCAGGACTACATCGGCGATCGTTGCCAGTGCTGCATCATCAACCTTGATGATGGTGACTGCCCAGCGCCATCCCCCATATCCCGGGAGGGATGCTTCAAAGAGATAGGTGGCAATACGTTCATCCTCTTGGTCGATAGAGACCAGAGCGCCTACAAATTTCGAGTTGCCAGCATCTTCGATCGCGGCGTTGCGAGCGATATCAAGGGCGCTAAATTTGTCGGTCATGGGGCAAGGGTAATGCGAAACGGCCCCCCGAGAAAACCGAGAGGCCGTTTTAAGCGTTAATGAACTACTAGAAGTCCATATCAGCAGCTGGATTGTTGGCTCCAACCGCCTTTGCCTCAGGCTTGTCCGTAACAACTGCTTCAGTCGTCAGGAAGAGCGCTGCGATTGAGGCGGCATTTTGTAGCGCTGAACGCGTGACCTTGGCAGGATCGATGATCCCAGCCTTGATCATGTCAACGTATTCACCGGTTGCAGCATTGAGGCCAAAGCCTGACTCCAAATGGCGAACCTTCTCGACAACAACTCCGCCCTCTAGGCCGGCATTAATTGCAATCTGCTTAAGTGGAGCTTCGATTCCAAGTTCAACGATGCGAACTCCTGTTGCTTCATCCCCAGTAAGTTTGAGATTTGCAAGAGCTGCCTTACCTGCCTGAAGAAGTGCAACGCCACCACCGGCGACGATTCCCTCTTCAACAGCGGCCTTGGCGTTACGCACTGCATCTTCGATGCGGTGTTTGCGCTCTTTGAGTTCTACCTCAGTTGCGGCGCCGGCTTTGATAACGGCAACTCCACCAGCGAGTTTTGCAAGTCGCTCTTGTAGCTTTTCACGGTCGTAATCAGAATCGCTCTTCTCGATCTCGGCGCGAATTTGGTTAACGCGACCCTTGATCTGCTCTGCATCGCCAGAACCTTCAACGATAACGGTGTCTTCCTTTGCAATGACAACCTTGCGAGCGTGACCTAGGAACTCCATGGTGGCAGCCTCTAACTTGAGACCGACCTCTTCAGAGATAACGGTTGCGCCGGTAAGGATTGCGATGTCTTGCAACATTGCCTTACGGCGATCGCCAAAGCCAGGAGCCTTAACTGCTGCAGAGCGGAAAGTTCCACGAATCTTGTTAACAACCAAGGTAGCGAGCGCTTCACCCTCGACATCTTCAGCCAAGATCAACAGTGGCTTACCTGATTGCATAACCTTTTCGAGAATTGGGAGTAGGTCTTTAATATTTGAAATCTTGGAGTTAGCGATCAAGATATATGGATCTTCAAGGACAGCTTCCATGCGATCGGAATC